>JACCZH010000212.1 GCA_013696045.1 Chloroflexia bacterium | reverse complement strand
ATGATGACCCGGCCGCATGCGGCCGGGTCATTTTTCTGGGTTGAAGGACATGGGACGAGGTCAGGTTGGCAAGCGGACGATGGGCGGGACCACTGGCAATTTGCGGCGCGGTCGCGTTCTGGGGTTTTGTGCCAACGGCGACCCGCTATCTGGCGGAGAGCTTCACTCCAGGACAGATTCTGCTGGCGCGTTTCTCGCTGGGCGGCCTGGTTATCCTGCTGCTCTTCGCGATTTGGCGCCCGCCGATGCCGTCGCGCCAGAATCTGCCCAAGGCCGTCGCCCTGGGAGTTTTCGCCGCTCTGAGCTTTAACGTGCCCGTGGCCTACGGGATCAACATTATCGAAGGTGGCACCGCGGCGCTATTGATCGGCACGCAACCAATTTTCATTACGCTGCTGGCGGGGATCTTTCTGAAAGAGCATGTCCCGCGCCGGATGGTCGTTGGACTGTTGATGGCCTTGTTTGGCAGTTCGATTATTGCGTTGTCAGGCGGGGGAGGCTTCAGCCTGGAGGGACGTTACTTGCTCGGCTGCGGGCTGGTGTTGATGGCATCGTTTCTGTGGTCCAGCTATTCCGTCGTTGCCAAGCCACACCTGGGTCCGGATCTGCCCGCGCCGAGTGTGGCGTTGATCGGGACGTTACTGGGGCTCCCGCTCGTCATGCCACTCGGCGCGGGGGGCTTTGTGGACAAAATGTCCGGGCTGCCGCCGGTGGGTTGGTTTGCCGTGGTATTGCTGGCAGCCGGGGCAAGCGTAGCCGCGCCGGTGCTCTGGAACGTGGGCCTTTCGTTAGGTCAGGCGTCGCGCTCCAGCCTGTTTCTCACCCTGGTGCCTATTTTTGGCGTCGTCACTAGCATTACGTTGCTTGGCGAGCCGTTGCGAAACTCGATGATCATCGGTGGGGCGTTGATTCTATCCGGAATCTTGCTGGCGACGGCGCCTCCATCTTTGATCCGCCGGAGAGCTCCAGCGCCTACCTGATGCTAGGATGACGCTGAACTGGTATTGTCCCAGCGTTGGAGGGAGACACATGGCCGAGCGGGCGGAAGTCGTGATCGTTGGCGGTGGGATCATGGGTATGAGTCTGGCGTACTCCCTCACGAGACTGGGCGTAAAGGACGTGGTCGTACTGGAGCGTAGCTCACTTGCGGCTGGCGCGAGTGGTAGATCGGGCGCGCTCCTTCGACAGCACTACAGCAATGTCCCCGAAGCCACACTCGCCTATCTGAGCCTGCAAACTTACGCGAATTGGGACGACGTTATCGGCGGGAGTTGCGGGTTCGACAAAACCGGTCTGATCGCGACCGTCGCAACCCGTGACGAAAACTGCGTCAACATCGAGCGTATGCGCCGCAACATTGCCATGCAAAACGGAATTGGAATCCAGTCCCGGATCATCACCGCCGACGAGCTGTTTGAGATGCAACCCTTCACCAACGTTGACGATCTTGACGTGGCGGCCTACGAGCCGGAGTCCGGCTATGTCGATAGTGTCGCCGCCACGCGCTCCATGGCCGAGGCCGCGGCGCGTGGCGGGGCGAGAGTCGTCGAGGGCTGCGCCGTTACCGGAATCAATGTCGCTGGCGACCGGGTGACTGCCGTGGAGACATCCCAGGGAACGTTCGAAGCCCGGAACGTCGTCTGCGCGGCAGGCGCATGGTCCACTCCGTTGCTTGCCTCAATCGGGATTGATGTGCCGGTTGAGGCACAGCGGGTGCAGGTAGCGGTGCTCACTCGTCCCTTGGCGATGCCGCCCGAGGGCACGATGACCTATGTAGACACGGCCGGAGGTACATTCCTGCGCAACTTCGGCCCGAATCGTACTCTGGTGGGAGTTGGCGGCGGCGAGTTCCACGACATCGTCGATCCAGACGACTATGACGGACGCTGCGACCGGGGGTTTCCTGATGTCGCCATCGAGTACCTGTCTCGAAGGATGCCGGCCATGCGTGATGCCGCGTTTCTCCACGGCCACGCCGGGTTGTACGACATGACTCCGGACGCCCATCCGATTATCGGTCACGGGCGCGGCATCGACGGCCTGTATCTGATGCTCGGGTTCAGCGGGGCGGGGTTCAAGAAAGGTCCGGCGGTTGGGCAGTGTATGGCTGAGCTGATCGCCGAGGGCCGGTCGCGGACGCTGGATCTGGGCCCGTTTCGGTTAGAGCGTTTCGACGATGATAATTGGCGTCTGCCGTGGAGCCCGGACGAGTACAGCTTCTCAACTGATTTCGGGCATGGATTTTAGAGGCGTGCGGTCTGCTTATGCAGATACATGCGTTCGTCGGCGGTGCTGAGGAGCTCGGTTGGCCGGCGGCCATCCACTGGATAGGTGGAGATGCCCCAGGAGGCGGTTGGGAGGGGAAACGTCAGGTCGTCGATCTCGAACTCTCCTGAGCGAAGCTCGGCGTTAATGTGGTCCAGCATCGCCCAGGTTTCATCATTACCCACGCCAGGCAGAATCAGGGCAAACTCATCGCCACCGTAACGACAGGCCATTTCTCCGTCGCGCCTGTGACGGGCAAGAACGCTGGCAACGGCCCGCAGCGCGGCGTCGCCGGTGAGATGCCCGTAGGTGTCGTTGACGGCTTTCAGGCTGTTGACATCCAGGATCGCGATGGATAGCTCCCTTCCCAATTCGGCGGCGCGCTCAATCTCCAGCACCAACCGGTCGAAGAAGGCCCGGTGGTTGTCGAGACCGGTGAGCGAGTCGGTGGTCGCGAGTGCTTTGAGCTGCTCGTGCAAGCGGATCACGTGAATTGCGTTTGCCAGATGATCGGCGGTCGATTCGAGCAGACGCTCATCCATGTCCGAGAATGCCCCTGAACGGTCCGATTCCAGATTCAGGACACCGATAACTTGTCCTTCGGCGATGAGCGGGACACTCAATTCCGAGCGGCTCGGCTGGAGTGCGGCGACTTCGACGAACCTGGAATCAGAGCTGACGTCGGGTACATTCTGAACCAGCCCATGTTCGGCGACCCAACCAACGATGCCGCGGCCGATGGGGATACGCCGGTTTGGCTCCGTTACACCATTACTGTTTGAAACAAGCTCTTTTAACTCGAGCTCGTCCGAGGTTTCATCCACGAGGTACAGAGCGACGAACGAGACCTCGAGGAGTTCATTCAGCATTGACACGATTCTGGAAATGAAGGTGGGGAGGTCGGTTCCAGATCGAATTTCTA
>JACCZH010000264.1 GCA_013696045.1 Chloroflexia bacterium | reverse complement strand
GTGTCAAGGTAGACCGCTGGATCGTCCCATCCTGATTCGGCGAGATGTTTCATGATCTCGTTAACGTCCGGCCGCCTCGTCATTTCCTCGAAGAACTCATGCGGTGATTTGAACTTACCCATGATATGGCCTACTCTTGTCTTCTAACCAACTCGCGATTGCGTCGATCTCCGGGTGACTTACGACGACATAGATGGTGTAATCTACAAGTTCACGGTTGCTGGCAACGATCTCCCAACCGTTCTCAAGCAAGAACTGGCTCGCTGACGTAATCGCGGTACGTTTATTACCATCGACGAATGCATGGTTTAGTGCGAGCGATTCGAGAAGCGCTGCCGCCTTGGAAAACATACCCACGTATAAGTCATCGCCGCCGAAGGTTGACCTCGGCCTCGCGACAGCTGATTCCAGTAGCCCTAAATTGTGGACTCCGTGACTCCCTCCAGTATGTTCAATTACATAATCGTGAATCCAGAGAACCTCATCGACCTCAAGATATCTCACCGCTTCGCAAGTTCCTCCAGCGCTGGACGATAGCGCTCGACAAACTCGGCTACCTGTCGCGCGAACTCGGGAGAGACACCTGGAGCCAATTCTACCGACGCCGGCGTGATGAGAATGCCACCGTGTTCTGCATCCTCCTCCACAGCTACTTCAGAGCCTTCACGAATTCCAAGGCGTGCCATTGCGTCCGGCGGAAGAGTTACCGCAAGGCTGTTACCGCTCCGAAAGACCTTCCTTGTCATGACTGTTCCTCACAAGTTTGAACGCGATGAAAGATCAACCGTGTAGCTAGACACTATAGGCCAGAATCATGACACTGTCAAGATATAAAAATGGCGAAGATGTATCATCTTCTGAATGAGAAGACGATGAGAACTGAGGGAGCACTAACCGATGGCTGAGGCAATGCAGGGTGCGAACGGCGAGAGGTCGCACCGGTCGGTGATGCGGAGCGACTCGGGGTTGGACCTGACGAGCGACTTCTGGATGCACCGGCATTTCCGGGCGATGGCCGCGCTGTATAGCTCGTTGCTGGGGGAAGCCGGCTTGCTGCCGGGGGACAGGGTTCTAGACCTTGGCTGCGGTAGCGGGACGCACTTCGCCTGGATTTCCAAGGAGATTGGGTCTGAGGGCAAGATCGTCGGGCTTGATTCGGACGACGAGAACCTTGAGACCGCCCGCAACCGGATCAGCGGAACGGATTATGAAAGCCAGGTCGAGCTTCGTCAGGGTGGGCTTGGCAAGCTGCCCTTCGAGGATGGCGTGTTCGACGCCGTCTGGTGCGCCGGCTCGCTGCAATACGTGCCCGATCCGGTCGGCGCAATTGAGGAGATGGTGCGGGTTGTGCGTCCTGGCGGGCGAGTGGCTGCCCAGGATGTCGAGATGCACTCGATGATCCTCGGCCCGATGGAGGATGAACTGCTGCTGGCGCTGAAAGGTTGCCTGCCTGCCGGCCCTGATGGCGAGGATTTCGTCGACTGGTTTATCGGCCACAAGCTGCGCGGCTATTTCATCCAGGCCGGCTTGCGAGAGGTACGGGGCGTCATGCGCACCCGTGAGTACATCCACCCGCTCACTGACGATGAGCGTGGTTTCCTGGATGTTGCGATCCCATACCTCTGCACCGGCTCGCCCGGTATCAGTGAATTGCCGGACACCCATGTCCAGAAGCTGCAATCGCTGGTCCATTCTGATAACCCGTCTGCCCTGATGAACCGTCCCGAGTTCATCTTCGTTGAGGGCCGAGCCATGGCAGTGGGTATTCGATAGACTGCCACCAGGAAGCATGGCAAACGGGCGGTGGCACATGCCACCGCCCGTTTGCTGTCTGTCGAATCATCCGGGCTAATCGGCCGTCGCCAGCTCCGGCACATGGCCGTGGGACGCTTCCTCATGCTCGTCCGGCGTGCCTTCGACACTGATATGCGGCAGCCAGGAGAGCCAGCTGGGGAAATACCAGTTCCAGTCACCCAACAGCTTCATGCTGGCCGGCACCAGAACCGAGCGGATGATCGTGGCGTCCAGGATGACCGCGGTTGCCAGGCCGAAGCCCATCTGCTGGAACATCACCAGCTCGCCCATCGCGAAGCCTGAGAAGACCGCCACCATGATCAGCGCCGCGCCGGTGATGATCTTGGCCGTTGAACGCACGCCGTAAGCAACGGATTCAGCGTTGTCGCGAGTAACGTCGTAGCGCTCGCGGATGCGGCTCAACAAGAAGACGTGGTAGTCCATCGAGAGGCCGAAGAGGATGGTGAACATCATCAGCGGCACCCAGGTTTCGATCATCTCAACCTGCGTAAAACCCAATAGCTCGTTGCCGATACCGTGCTGGAACACCGCCACCAGCAGGCCATATGACGCGCCGACTGAGAGCAGGTTCATCACGATCGCCTTGGCCGGCACCACCAGCGAGCGGAAGGCCAGCAGCAGCAGGATAAAGCTCATGCCGAGCACGAACAGGAACACCAGCGGCGTGTAGAAGCTGACCATCTGGTTGAAGTCGACGGTGAAGGCCGTCGGTCCGGTTACCAGCACTTCAGCGTTTGTGCCTGAGAACGCGGCCGGGGCATAAGTGTTCTGGATTCGCTCCACCGCGGCGAGTGCCTCAGTGCTTTGATTATCACCGGTTGTCGGCACGCTCACCAGGGCAAGGTTTCCGGCCTCGTTGGTCTCAACCACGGCTGGTCCGAACATCGGATCGGCCGCCAGCGTCGCGATGAGATTGTCGATAGACGCTTGAATCTCCGGCGTGTTCACATTCCCTGCGTCAACGACGATGTCAACCGGTGACTGGAGCGATCCGCCGTTGAACTCTGACTCCAGCATGGTGAAGGCGCGATAGACCGTGGATTCTTGCGGCAGGGTGCTCACACCGGATTGGCCAAGGTTGATCGTGAAGTACACACTCGACATACCGGCCAGGAAAGCCACTACCAGCACGACACTGATGACCGGGCGGCGCATCACTACCCTGGCGACCCGTGACCAGAACCCGCCCTCATCGACGGCGGATTGCATCCGGCCGACAAACGGCAGGCGACCCTTGTTGATCCACCCACCCATCAGGGACAGAAGGGCAGGCAGGAGTGTCAAGGTCGCGATCACCGAGACGGTCGCGACGATGATGGCGCCCGCGCCAAGGCTCTGGAAGATCGTCGAGGGCACAAGCAGCATGCCGAAGAGTGCGACCACAACGGTGGCCCCGGAAAAGAGCACTGCCTTGCTGGCGGTCTCGCCGGTGCGGGTGATCGCCTCAATCTTTTCGCGGCCCTTGGCGAGCTCCTCGCGGTAGCGGCCAACGATGAAGAGTGAGTAGTCAATGCCGACCGCCAGACCGATCATGAAGATCATGTTCATGACGAAGATCGAGAGATCGAACGCTAGGCCGACTAGCGCGGTGATGCCAAGCGAGATCACGATGGAGATGATCGCCATGACGAGTGGCACACCAGCCGCTAGCAGGGCGCCGAACACGAGCACCAGAATCAGGATTGCGCTGGGGATTCCGATGATCTCGCCGGTCAGCAAATCTTGCTCAGCTGTGTGGTTAAAGACCTCGTTGATACTGATATCACCGCCGGTGACAACCTGGAAGCCCTGCTGGCCGTCGTTGGCCTCGACGACATCCAGGTATGAGCCGATCTCTTCGGTCGCTTCATCGAAGTCTCCGACGAGGGCAACGGGAATCATCATGGCCGAGCGATCTGTGGCAACCATCTCCTCAGCCCCGGTCTGATAAAAACTGACCGCGCTCCCGACGATCTCATTCTCGGCCGTCACTTGCGCCAGCAGGTTGTCGACGAACGCTCGAAATTCGGGATCGTCGACAGTGTAGCTGTCAGAGCGGACGATCATCAGCTCGCTCAACGGCTCGTCAGCTCGTAGCCGCTCCTCAATCAATTTCTCGCCGCGGACCGACTCGGGATCGTTCGTGAAATTCGCGTCGGTTGTTAGCACGTCGCCCAGCCCGGAGGCAAAAAAGATGCCCGCGCCGAGCAGCACGATCCAGGCGATCAGTGTTATCCATGGGTGTGTGGCGCTCCTGCGCGCCATGTTGCCAGTAAAGCCTCGTGACGTCATTGTCAGTTAACCCCTTCGTTCATTTTCCCCGGTCTGTGGACCAAGCCCACCAACCATTTGCACGAACAGTTCGAAAATCGATTCGACGTCGAGCCCAGTTGGATGATCCAGCTTCATCATCTGTACGCCCATAGTGGTGGTTTGCAGGATGACCGCCAGATGGCGGGCATCAATACCGCGGTCGATCTCTCCGGCGTTTTGCGCCTGGCGGATGAGAGCTTCAAGCATGCCGCGCATGGCCTCACGTGTTTGCGTCAGATCAACCCCGAGATCTTCAGGATCCTGGGCTGCTTTGAGTGCCATCTGAATCTGGCAGACCAGATCGTCACGGTCATCTTGCTCAACCCAGACCCAGCGGCCGATTTGCGCAAGTGCGTCTAATGGTGATGTCGCCTTCTCCGCGATGTCCTGGAAGAGTTGCTCGTTGCGTGTGGTGGCATCTTCAAAGACAGCGCGCAGTAATTCCTCCTTACTGCTGTAATAACGGTAGATAGCGCCGGCGCTGAGATCGGCTTCGTTGGCGATCTCTTGCATGGTTGCGCCGGAAATGCCCTTACGCGCGAACAACCGCGCTGCGCTGCGCAGGATCGCGTCTCTGCGGGCATCGACGTGCTGTTGAGTTACCCTGGCCACATGAGTCTCCGCGATATCTGATCGACTGACCATTCATATGAATGAACATTCATTCACTGCGGCAGAATACTCTTCCTGACCTTGAATGTCAATGCCCCAATCAAGGCACGGGCATTGTCAGGCGTCTTCCGTTTGAGGGCATCGGTCGAAAGGCGGAGATCGAGAGGAGGCTTTCGGTAGGGGGATCCCGTGCCGACCAGCTCTACGCTGTCAAAAGATTCGAGGAACCCAGTCCGGCCCCTAGGGAGAGACACGTCCCAACACCAGACTCGCGTTGATCCCGCCGAAGCCGAAGGCATTGGTGACAGCGACATGTACCTCAGCGTCACCACCTGTCGCAGCGAGTTGTTCAAGCTGGCAATCGGGATCGGGGGTGAACAGGTTGACGGTGGGTGGAATCCAGCCACGGTCGATGGAGAGCGTGGTGATCGCGACTTCAATCGCGCCACTTGCGCCGAGGGCGTGGCCGTAGAGACCCTTGGTACCGCTGACGGGGAGCTTTTCGACATGGTCGCCAAAGGCGATTTCGATAGCGAGCGCCTCGGCGGCGTCACCCAGCGGTGTGCTGGTGGCGTGCGCGTTAAGGTAGCCGACCTCGGCTGGTTGTACGCCTGCTTCCTCCAGCGCCAGGGTCATAGACCGCGCTGCTTCTTCGCCGGAAGGCAGCGGCGCGGTCATGTGATAGGCATCGTTGGTTGTGCCGTAGCCGAGGATTTCGGCGTAGGGACGCGCGCCACGAGCCAGGGCATGCTCCAGCTCCTCCAGGATAACCACCGCCGAGCCCTCGGCCATAACAAAGCCGTCGCGCTCGCTGTCAAACGGGCGGCTGGCGTGTCGCGGATCGTCGTTACGTTTGGACATGGCACGGATCAGCGAAAAGGCCCCGAACGTGAGCGGCGCTAGCGGTGCTTCGGATCCGCCTGCGAGCGCGACATCGGCGCCGCCTTGTTTGATCAACCGGAAGGCTTCGCCAATGGCGATAGCGCCTGACGCGCATGAGTTGGAGTTGCCGATGGCCGGACCTTTAATGCCGAACTCCATGGCGACATTGGTTGCGCCCGCGCCGCCGAAAACCGCCAACGCTAACGAGGGCGCAACGGCGTCGAGACCTTTATCAACATACTTCTTATGTTCTTCCTCGCCAAAGGCGATACCACCCAGCGCGGAGCCGAGATAGACAGCGGTTGAGTGGCAGCCGTTGCTGGAAGCACTTAGCCCAGCATCCTCATACGCTTGCTGGCTCGCGGCCAGGCTGAGCTGTGAGAAACGGTCGAGCCGCCGCGCCTGGCGAGCGTTCAAATAGTCGGACGGCTCGAAGTCGTCAATCTGAGCCGCGATCTGTGAGCGGAATGGCGAGGGATCAAACCTGGTGATCTTCTGGCCGGCCGGCTCACCGCGCCGCACGCCATCCCAGAGCCCTTCTTTGCCAGAGCCAATAGGGGTCAGCGCGCCGATGCCGGTAATGACGACTCGCCGGTTCATGTTGTTGCTCCAGTCACCACTGGCGCTTTTGCCTCGGCCAGCTCTTTGATGCGTTGTAGTGTTTTGCCGGCAATGTTGGCGACGAAGAGCGGCCCTATGACTCTGTGAGCCGCGAAGCCGCCAATAATGGGCCACTTGAGCTCGAGCTCGTGAAGAATCTCGACTTTGGTGCCCTCCGGCAGTTGCGTAAAGCGCCACTCGACTTCCATACCGGTGGTGACACCGCCAACATGCTTGAAGGTAATGCGTGGAACGTGCGGCTCCAGCCACTGTTCGGCTACCCAGTGAACCGGGAAGAAGTCACGCCGCGCGGCCATCTCAACCAGACGTTTCTCGGCGTCGCCGGCCAGAATCTCGACCCAGCGATAATGCGGCAAAATGTCTGGCCAGTATTCAACCTGGGCCGCCAGCGCATAAATGATCATCGGGTCGGCCTGGATCATAATCTCGTTCTGTGTGTGCATGCTGTGCTCCTTATGGTCTGAGCAGGTTCCACATCGCGCCGGGGCGCAGGGCCGGACCGGCGGGTTCGTAGTCGCCAAGGACACCAGTGAGAAGATCGTTGACGGCGGGTCTGGCTGCGATACGGCCGGCGACATAGTTGAAGGT
>JACCZH010000208.1 GCA_013696045.1 Chloroflexia bacterium | reverse complement strand
GTGTCAAGAATCTGGGGCGCATAACCCCGGTCCGCGCCGGCGTCGAATGTCAGAACCAGCACCTTTTCCGCCGTATCGAATTCGTACACAGAAACAGCCGAGTCAACCGCGGACACCGAAGAGACATTCGAGAGCACGGTAACCAGTAACAGAACCCCGAGAACGACAATACGGCCCAGCATGACAGCTTCCTTTCGCAAAATCCAAACCGAGCAAGCCGCGCCGGTGAGTGCCTTGTGCATCTGCAATATGGATTCTGCCGGCTGCGGGAATTGTAGCTCTGGCGAGGCCGATATACCACTTTTGTCGCTATGCGGCTGCCTGGCTCATCTGCTCGCTACGCGACGGCAATAAGGCAATAAACGGCAGCGCCAGGACTGACGCCCCGGCGATCCAGAAGAAGGCAGTCTCGATGCCGATAACGTCGGCAATCGCTCCGAACGCGAAAGCCATGATGCTGGACGTCACAAAGTTTAGCGCCAGCAGACCACCGGCCATCGAGCCGCGCGCCTCAGGCAACATCTCCTGAGCCACGGCCATGATAATAGGACGGATCGACGTCAGGGCAATACTGGCCGGAACCAATGCGGCCAACGGAAGCAGGCTGCCATCCTCAAACCAGAGGTATGCGTACAACATCGGCGCCGCAGCCGCGCTTGCCAGAGCAAGCGTATTGCGACGGCCAATGCGGTCAGACAGGGTTCCGCCAAGCAACATTCCGACCACACCCGCCGCAAATAAGGTGGAAAGCGACAGTCCCGCGTACCAATCGCTGTGTCCTTTATCGACCAGCAGCTTGACCAGGAAGTAATGAAACGGTCCAGTCGCGATGGCGTTAAACACCACCACACCGACCAGCGCGCCAATCCACTTGCGGCGCGACCTGAGCAACGGCCGCAGGTCGACAGACGGGGCTTCACGGCGAGCAGCGTCGCTCGCACTGGTGTCGAGCGTTAGATAGAGGAACACCGACGAGGCAACACCAAAGACCATCACCATGGCGGCGCCCTCAAGGGTGAACCAGGAAATCGCGGCCGTTATGATAATCGGCGCAAGAGACCGTGAGAACTCTGCTCCAGCCATGAAGAAAGCCATTGCCCGGCCGATCTTCGGCCCGGCATACTCGCCCATCAGCGCCACCGCCGGAGCGTGAAATGCGCCCGACGCTAGCCCCGACACCAGCAAGAGCAGCAGGACGACGCTGAGGTGCGGAGCGAGCCCAATGGAAGAGATCGAGACGGCGGTAACACCGGGCCCCAGCACGACGAACCAGCGCCGGCTCGTCTTGTCCGCCATGTAGCCAATGAAAGGCTGGAAGACACCGGGCAGTTGTTGCGCAGGAATCATCAAGCTGACAACGGTCAACGACAGTCCCAGCTTTTCTTGAACCGCTGGCAGGAGCGGACCCAGAAAACCGCCATAGAGGTCGTGAGCCGCGTGGGCGCCGGCCAGCGTGGCAGTGCCGCGCGCGTTGAATTCTTCGACCGGCTTCTCATCAAGAAGCGAATCAGCGATCTCAGTCTGATCGGTTGTGCCAGTCATGACTACCCAAAAGCGAGCAACGAATATCAGCCTACCAATTAGGGCACATCATCCGTTGATAAACAAGCGCGCGAGGCTTCAGGGCCTGGAGCTAATCGCCTACCGGCGCAGGCTGGCGGAGCGCTTCGCCACGTCGAGGCAGCATCGCAATCAGCGGTAGCGCAAGGAAGGCTGTCGCGGGAATGGCCCAGAAGCTGACCTCGATCCCAACGGCGTCCGAGAACGCGCCGAACGCGAGCGCGATCAGGCTCATCGAGACAAAGCCGAATGCCAGCATGACTCCGGCCATTGGTCCGCGAGCTTCAGGCATGACTTCCTGAGCCAGAGCCAGTTGGATCGGACGGGTGGCCATCGAGACGATACCGGCCAGCCCGAGCACCGGCAGGACAAACCAGGAGCCGTTTTCCAGCCAGAGATAGAGGTATGATAGAGGAGCAGTGCCCAGCGCGGTCACGAACATCACATTACGCCGTCCAAAACGGTCGGACAGCGTGCCGCCCAAAAAGCCACCGATGATGCCCGCGGTAAAGAGTGTCGAGAGCGATATGGCCGCATACCATTGGCTGTGCCCCTTGGAGACGAGGTAAACCACCAGGAAGATCGAAAACGGGGCGGTAGCCAGGTTCTTCACCGCCGAGTAACCAAGCAACGCCAGAATGGTCTTCTGCCGGGCACGCAACAGCGGTTTCAGCGGCGCCCGTATCTTTGCTTTCTCAGCGGCGTCACTAGCGCTGGTGTCAATCGTGAAAAACAGGATGATTGACGCCACGATGCCGAAAACCATCAGCACCCACGAGCCCTCTAATGTGAACAGCATGATCGCGCCGGTGATCATCAGCGGGCCAACCGTGCGGGCAAGCTCGCCGCCGGCCATGAAGACGGCCATCGCCTTGCCCATCTTGCGGCCACCGTATTCGCCCACCAGCGCGACCGCCGGGGTATGGAAGGCCGCCGACGCCAGACCGGATACCAGCAACAGGAGCAACACCATACCGATATTGGGCGCAAGACCAATCGATGACACCGAGATGCCGGCTACAGCCGGCGCGAGCACGACAAACCAGCGTTTGCTGGTGCGGTCGGCAAGTACGCCAATGAATGGCTGCAAAATACTCGGCATCTGCTGGGCCGGAACCATCAGACTGGCCATAAAGAGAGAAATCGCAAGCTTGTCCTGGACAGCCACAATGAGCGGCCCCAACAGGGAAGAGTAGAGGTCGTGCGAGAAGTGGGCGGCGGCAACGGTCGTGGCGCCCTTTGCGTCGAACTCCTGCTGGTCCAGAGCAACGACCGGATTATCGGCAGGGAGCGAAGACACGACCTGCTGTTCAGCCGGGTCGTCGCGCGTAGAGATGCTTGCCATGGGCCATCTATCTATGCATACGCGCCCATCCGAGACGGGCGCGTATCGAATTCACCGTGTTCAGATTTTACAGCACCGGGCGAGTAACCGCGCCCTCGGACGCCGAAGAGACGAGTGCCGCATATTTCGCCATCACCCCGGTGGTGTAGTTCGGCTTTGGCGCAGTCCATTCAGTCAGCCGGGAAGCAATCTCGGCAGCGCTCAAATCGACATCCAGGCGCTTCTCATCAACATCGATCGTGATGATGTCTCCCTCACGCAGCGCCGCGAGCGGACCACCCATCGCCGCCTCCGGCGCGACGTGTCCAACCATGAATCCGCGCGTCGCGCCGCTGAAACGTCCATCCGTTAGAAGGGCCACCGTCTCGCCGAGTCCTTCGCCCACCAGCGCGGCGGTGACGCCTAGCATCTCCCGCATCCCCGGACCACCTCGTGGACCCTCGTAGCGAATAACAACCACATCGCCTGAGTGGATCTGCCTGGCGGTCACGGCTGCCATGGCGTCTTCTTCACGCTCGAAGATTCGAGCCGGTCCCTGGTGGCGGGTCCGCTCAGAACCTGAGACTTTGATAACCCCACCTTCCGGCGCGAGATTGCCCTTCAGAACCATCAGGCCGCCGGTTTTCTTCTTCGCGGTTTCAACCGTTAGAATGACCTTCTGGCCCGGAGTCTCTTTGGCGTGGGCCACCTCCTGAGCCAGCGTCTTGCCGGTCGGTGTCAACTGGTTGCCGTCGACCTTTCCACCCTCGATGAGGCGTTGGGTAATGAGCTCAATCCCACCAGCATTGAAGACATCGACTGCCGTATATTCCCCGCTAGGTTTCAGATCGGCGATGATCGGCGTGTTGTCGCTGACCGGGTTGAAGTCGTCGATGGAGAGTGGGATACCGGCTTCCATTGCCATGGCCATGAAATGCAGCACGATGTTGGTTGAGCCGCCGGTTGCCGCTGCGCTGGCAATACCGTTCAGGAAGGACTGCTTGGTAAGGATGTTACTCGGGCAGAGACCCTGCCGGAGCTGGTCCATAACCAGCTTGCCCGCCTTACGGCCGAGCTGCTCCTTGCGCGGATCGACCGCCGGAGTGCTGGCCATACCGACGGGAGAAAGTCCAAGCACCTCGATAGCGGTCGCCATGGTGTTCGCGGTGAACTGTCCGCCACAAGCTCCGGCGCCTGGGCAAGCCGACTTCTCAAGCTCAAGCAGGTCGGCGTCGCTCATCTTTCCGGCCGCGTTCGCCCCGATGCCCTCAAAGACATCCTGAATGGTCACGTCCTTGCCACGGAAGTTTCCCGGCATAATAGAGCCGCCATACATTATGAACCCCGGAATATCGAGCCGGATTAACGCCATAGCCGCGGCAGGCAGTGTCTTGTCGCATGCGGCAAGAATGACAATCGCGTCGAACATGTGGCCGCGTCCGACAAGCTCAATCGAGTCGGCGACAACTTCGCGGCTGACCAGTGACGTCTTCATACCCTCGGTGCCCATGGTGATGCCGTCGCTAATAGCGACCGTGTTGACCTCCATCGGCACGCCACCGGCCTCGCGCACACCCTTCTTCACTTCCTGGGCTAGCTTCCGCAAGCCGAAGTTACACGGCATCGTCTCGATCCACGAGTGCGCGATGCCGATCACCGGCTTCTTGAAATCGTCCTCTTCCAACCCGATTGCGTAGAGATACGAACGCGCCGCGGCCCGGTCCCGCCCATCCAGAATCGTGCGGCTCTTGTGCCGCACATCAAACTTCACCGGCGTCTCAACCATTGTTTGACTCCATCTAGTTCCAGTG
>JACCZH010000167.1 GCA_013696045.1 Chloroflexia bacterium | reverse complement strand
CGCCCGCACCGTTCGGCGCTGGATCAATCGCGGGATTCTCGCGGCAGTGGAAACCGCAGATGGTTATATGGTGTCCCCGGCGGACATCCCGGCCGCTCAGCGGGCTGCCGGACACGGACGTCCCGCGGGGACGCGACCGGACAAGCGAGAAGCCGGACGTGGCCGTGACGGACAGCCATACGCGGCCACGGTCACGGACGCGGATACGGACGCGGCCACGTCCGCACTCTCGAACCAGGCGGCGCGCCAACAACTGGAGGCCATCCGCGAAGAGTGGCTCGCGCCCCTGGTGGCCCAGATATCCGAGCAGGCCGAAACGATCGGACGCCTGACCGAACGTAGCGAACACCAGCAGCAGACGATCGCAAAGCTCGAGGGCAGCCGTGAACGGCTGGAATCTCGCCTGCGGGAGCTGGAGTCACCACCGGACCCGCAACCCGAAATCGGCTCCGAGACGCAACAGGAGGCCGTACAACGTCCCTGGTGGCGTTTCTGGTTGCTCTAGCCCTCTTGAGCAGTCAAGCTACACCAGAAAAGCGTCCAAAGGCTGGCTGGAATCGCGGGGCTCAGCAGGGGGACGACGGAACCGGCAAGGTGCACTAGCTTCGGGGAGTTATTGACATAATCTTCACTTCAGACATTGAGCTTTCTAGTTAGCCGCTACTGAAGGTTGCTCAGCGACGGCCGGCCAATGCATCAGGTAGCGTGGCCGGGAGCCACCATTCGGCAGACAGGGTAGGGGAGCAGCTCACGCGCAGGTCGAGGAGCAGCAGGCATACTCATCGCTCAATCCACGGGACCTGACAGTCTCGGATGGCTGGCCGCTGGTTCTGGCGTGAACTGGGTGCACTGGAAACACGGTGGCGAGGGCAAGGGCGGACATCCAATCTCTCAACGCCACATAAGACTCCGGGGCTACCACCTGGCGCACTTCGATTGTCTGGTTGACCCAAGGCAGTGTTGCAAGTCGACAACCATTCCTGTCGTCGGTTCGTTGCAACTCGCCATAATGCTCAGCAAAAGAATTGCATGCATGCGTTCGGGCTGAGTGCCACCTGGCTCACACTGGCGCCGCCGATTGATCGCAGCCGGATGGGCATAACACGACATAACCTCTGCACGGAAAGCAGCGGTAGGCGAGACCAGTGATCTCACTCTGAACGAGACGTTGCTTGGATGGTGGCGGCAAGTGAGGCCCGGTTCTGGTCAGGCCGGCTAGCATAGCCGGCGTACCTCAACTGGGTTAACGTTGACGCTGTCTGGGCCAAGCAAGCACTTGTCAGTTCCAGCCTGGAACGGGCCGCTTGAGGCTCGTCCAACCTGCATCTAGGGGATGACCAGGGTACGGCAACTAGCGGTCCTCAAGAGCACGCCCGGATCCCCAGCAGCAGGCGGCACACCAGAGCAGTAGGGCAGGGCGCATGCTCTGCCGCACCTCGCACAGTCGCGCTCGTCATCGACGATGTTAGCGCGACAATGACCATGGCTGGCACCGGCCATATCTCCGTGCTGGACACCGCGCAGCATCAGCCCCGCTCATTAAGCCGCACAAGACTCTCGAGTACCTCAAAAAAATAGGCCGGCTTCGACCTGATCGCGCCTCCGGCCTGTTGCTTGCCCTGGTAGAGGCGGGTGGTCGCACGTGCCTGATAGACGATCTCGGAAAACTCACTGACCGGTAGTCGGGATCGCTTCCAGATACGGAGTGCCCTGGTCTGGATCGAGCGCTCTGGTGCCGTGTCACCAAACTCGCGGCTGATTCCCAGCACAAGCTCGGCAACAACTTGCTGATCCCTTTCGAAAGATCTCTCTGGTGTTGTCTCTGTTGTTATCTCTGGAAGTAAGGAGTTATCCGGATGGTCAAGATCAACTTGCCTGTCGGGGGGAAATGGATCTTCCCCTTCGGTCGAAATCCACTTTCCCTCCTGGGGAATTGGAATTGCCCCTTTGGTCAAAATGGAAATTCCCTCCAGAGTCTCTTCCCAGATCGCGATGAATCCAGCCTCGTTAATTCTCAAGTGCTTCATCGGCGCGCCATTGAACTTGCCCAGTTCGGTGACGATCAGTCCACGCTCTTCGAGAATGGCCAGTCCACGGTCAGCCTGTTTCGGGGTGATACGGCAATCTTCCCACCAGTCGGTACGCTTGCGCACGATCCAGAGATGGCCGCCGCGCTGCACCCGCAGCTTGCTCTCCCCCTGGCGGTTGGGCAAGTGCCAGAAGACGATCTGGGAGAGCATCAGCCCGGACACGAGGTCGCCGGCCATGTCCACGTAGATCTTCTTGAAGTCGATCGTATCGTGGGTTGTCTGTTCCCAGGCCAGAAATCGCTCGAACGGTACCCGGACACTCATGCTCGGCCACCGTGTCCGCGGGCTGTCCACACCTGCTTGACAGGCACTGGCAGACGGGTTATGCTCTCTGACATAGAGAATCCTCCCTATGGGGGCAAATACAGGCAAGCACACCGCCGGTTGGTCGCCAAACTATCCCGGCGGTTTTGCTTTGCTTAAATGATGGTATGTCTTTCCCGGGTCGTACGCAACCGGTGACCTGCTGTCACTCGCCGGTCGCGGCCGAACCTCGTCAGGCCGCCTCTCCCCCGGCTTTCATGCCCGCTTTGGGCGCATCCAGATCGATCGCTTCCATTGGCACGCCGAACGCCTGTGCCAGGGCGCGTAACTGGCGTGCCTTCGGCTCGTAGACGCCACGTTCCCAGTTGTATATCGAGCCAGGCGTGACCC
>JACCZH010000139.1 GCA_013696045.1 Chloroflexia bacterium | reverse complement strand
GCATCGGGTTCTCCAGCAGGCCCTTGAGCTCGTCCAGATACTGCGCGACCTC
Organism: Chloroflexia bacterium; assembly: GCA_013696045.1. Lineage (GTDB taxonomy): Bacteria > Chloroflexota > Chloroflexia > Thermomicrobiales > CFX8 > JACCZH01. Next base: position 2,008 of record JACCZH010000139.1, on the reverse strand, counting down.
CGCGCCGTCGGTAAGTCGGTGGTCGGCGGACATGGTGATGGACATGCGGGAGGTGGGGTCGAACTCCTCGGTGTTGGGGTTCCAGACGGGTTGCTTGGTAGCCGTGCCTATCGCCAGGATGGCGGCCTGGGGTGGGTTGATGATGGCCAGGAAACTGTCGATCTCGCCGAACATGCCCAGGTTGCTGATGGTGAAGGTGCCGCCGGCGTACTCGTCGGGCTTGAGCTTGCCTTCCTTTGCGCGGCCGCCGAGGTCTTTGGTCATGCGCGCGATCTCGCCGAGCGACTTCTTGTCGGCCCCCGGGATGAACGGGCTGATCAGGCCACCTTCGATGGCGACAGCGATGTTGATGTCGATGTTCTCGTGCAGCTCCATTTTGCCATCGACATAGCTGGAGTTGAGCACCGGGAACTTCTGGAGCGCCATGGCGGTGGCTTTGACGACCAGGTCGTTGACCGAGATCTTGCTGGCGTCTTCCAGCGAGCCGTTGACTTCCTTGCGCAGCGCCAGTGACGCGTCCATGTTGATCTGGACGCTGACGTAGAAGTGCGGGATGTGCTGGAACGACTGCGCCATGCGCTTGCCGATGGTCTGGCGGATGCGCGTGAGCTCCTGGGTTTCGCCGCCCTGGGTCGGGATCGGTTCTGGCGCGACGGCACTGGGGGCCGGGGCCTCCTGAGCAGCAGGCGCAGCTTCCTCGGCGCGAGCGGCCGGCTTGACGATGTCGCCGGAGACCATGCCCTCGATGTCACGCTTGACGATGCGGCCGTGAGGGCCGGTGCCGTTGACCTGTGACAGGTCGATGCCGTGCTCTTCGGACAGGCGGCGCACCAGCGGCGAGGCGCGGATGCGCTCGCCGGGATCACGATCGACGGTCTGCGATGGCTGCTCGTCGGCGGTCTTGGAGGCCTCACGCTCAATCGTCTCGGATTCGGTTGAGCCCACCGGCGGAGTCATCGACTCTTCGCTGGTTTCTTCTTCGGCTTCGGCAGCCTGTGGCGGCGGCTCTTTGCCGTTGGTGGACGGCGGGGCCTCGGCCGACTCGGGAACGTCAATCTCCTCGCCTTCCTCACCGATGATGGCGATGGCTTCGCCCACCGGCACGGTCTGGCCTTCGGTGATCAGGGTTTTCCTCAGGATGCCACTGTCGAACGCTTCAATTTCAATGTTGACCTTGTCGGTCTCGATCTCGGCGATAGCCTCGCCGCGCGTGACCTGGTCGCCCTCTTGCTTGATCCAGCGCAACAGGGTGCCGGCGTCCATGTCGTAGCCCATCTGGGGCATGACTACGGTTTTTGCCATATGAGCAAGCCTCCTTGGCTACAATTTCATAACGACGCCGGGTGAAGAGTTTCGTACGGGCGACCGGTTCGGTCGCCCCTTCGCGCCCAACCCCGACGCATGTTGTTGTTATCTTACGCTAACGCCTTCTTCACGGCGGTAATCACTTCGTCTTTGCCGGGGATAATCATGCGCTCCAGGTTCTTGGCGTAGGGCATGGGAACCTCAAGGCTGCCGACCCGGCCGATTGGCGCGTCCAGATAATCGAAGGAGCGTTCCTGGACCGAGGCGGAGATCTCCGCGCCCAGTCCCATTGTCCGCCAGGACTCTTCAACGATCACCAGCCGGTTGGTTTTCTTGACCGACTCGGCCACGAACTGCACATCCAGCGGGCGGATAACGCGCATATCGACAACTTCGCAGGAGATACCCTCTTTTTCGAGCTCCTCGGCAGCACCCATGGCCAGGATCGCGCCGCGCGACCACGATGCAATCGTGATGTCGGTGCCCTCACGCAGGAGTCCCGCGCCTTCGAGCGGCAGCACGTAGTCACCGTCCGGCACCGGGCCACGGTTGCGATAGATCAGCGAGTGCTCGATAAACAGCACCGGGTCGTCGCTGCGGATGGCCGCTTTCAGGAAACCCTTGGCGTCCATCGGTGTCGACGGCATAACGACGCGCAGGCCGGGGATGTGGGCGTACCAGGCTTCGAAGGTTTGCGAGTGTG
>JACCZH010000094.1 GCA_013696045.1 Chloroflexia bacterium | reverse complement strand
GACTGGCAATCCACCGACTACTACGTCGCGACGATTCAGCAGTGGCAACGGGACATCTCAGGCGATGTGATCGGCTACCTGCGCGACTACGACGCGGTCCACACCGTCCACGTCGAAGGGGTCGAGTTCGTGCGCGTGTACGATCTGTCCGACATTCCGGCGCCGGACTGGCTCACCGGTTCGACCAGTTGCCACTGGCGATACCAGCCCAATCTGCAGCTCGAGAACATTGTCATCGAGGACGAACAGGCGACGTTCTGGTTCCAGACGTTGACGGCCGTGGCGCTGCCGGATGAGGTGATCGTCGACGCGCGGCTCGCTCCCAAAGGCGACGACACTGGCGATCTTGAGGATGAAGTTCGCTCGGGGACCTTCACACCGCGCCAGGGACGCGGGTGGTTTACCGCGGTCACCATCGACCTCGACCTGCCCGAGGGCACGACGCTCGACCAGTACGCGCTCGAGCTCACGCTCAGCAACGCGACTACCGGTGACGTTATGCAGGCTGTGCCACCTGAAAACGGACAGCAACAGGAGGGAGAGCGAGTAACGGCGCCCTGCGGCGCTGATGCGCCCGGATAGGCAACGCTGCTGGGTCGGGCGGGCATGAAAACGAGCGAAGAACGGTCGATTCCGGCAATTCTCGGCAAAAACGCAACCTTTGGCACGGTACCTGCGTTTACATGGACAGAGGAACGCCACACCGCATGGAAACCCCCCAGCCTTCCCGCGGCGCTGGCCCTCGCAGAATGACTCACCGGTTGGCGCCTTCCCTTCCCTATCCCTTCCCTCCGCGCCGACCGGTGTTGTCGCGTTAAACGCCAGCTTGCCCCAATCCGAACCCACATCCTCAAACCCACTATTTTGTGTCACACACCCATTCTTTGGCAGGCTCTTCCGACGAGGTTCCATTCGGCGTCGATGGTAGCGCCCCACGGGACCGGATCGGTGTATCCGCGCGCTGCAGCAAGGATCGCACCCGCCCGATCGATTAACTCGTCTCGACCGAGATGTCCCTGATTGACTTGCCCGACTCATACTCCCTGCGCAACTCGGTTCCGAGGTAGTCGGCGGTGGCGTCCTTGATCCGGGCATGTGGCGGCAACAGTGGCGTCTGGATCGGGCCTCCGCCGTATCCGCGATGCGCCTTGCCGCGTGGCTCGACCGACGATCCGGCTTCGTCCCCCCAGACCGTCCACCCCGGCTCGGGATGCCGGGCGAACAGTTCGAGGTACGGGCCAGGCGAGCAGGATTCGATCAACGGGTACTGCTCGTCCGGCTTGCGGGAATGTTCCCGCTTCCGGGTTTCGATCATGTTGACCTGCCGACGGGCCGGTTGCAGCGTGCGCATCTTGAAGTCACAAATCAGAAGGTTAGAGAAACCGTTCTGGACACAATTTCTCTAGCATCATATGCTGAACACACGAAGCCGATGTAATCAATCGATGGGGTACTCTCTGGTTATGGCACAAACTGAGACAATAGGCATGCAACCATTGTTGAAGTGGCCTGGAGGGAAAAGGAAGTTGCTGAGGCACATATTGCCTCTGGTACCAGATTCTTTCAGACACTATTTTGAGCCATTCGCGGGCGGTGCCGCGCTCTTCTTTCGGTTGTCTCCACCCTCAGCAACACTGAATGATACGAATGAGGAGCTCATCAACCTGTATAAGCAGATCTGTGACGACCCGTTGTCAGTAATGGAATATCTAAGTGGGATGAGAAACTCGAAGGACGACTACTACCGCATTCGATCAACGCGGCCTACAGATCCGATGCAACGAGCAGCTCGAATCTTTTACTTGTCGAGATTTTCATTCAACGGGATGCACCGGGTGAACTTGCGAGGTGAGTTCAACGTGCCGTACGGATACAAGCATGAAATGAGAGTCTTCAATCCTGAAGAAATTCTCCAAGCGCAGCGAGCCCTATAGAACACACGACTACTGACAGGCGACTTTGAGGCCGCAGTCAATACGGCGAGCGAAGGAGATCTTGTTTATTTCGACCCGCCATATACAGTGCTTCACGGAAACAACGGATTTGTGAAGTACAACGAGAAGATCTTCTCATGGACGGATCAGGAG
>JACCZH010000086.1 GCA_013696045.1 Chloroflexia bacterium | reverse complement strand
CTCTTGCCGAGCAGGCCGCGCCGCGGGTCGAGGACGGCGACCAGCAGTGGCTTGACCGGCTTGATCCCGAACGCGAGAATCTGCGTGCCGCGCTGGCATGGCTGACCGAGCGAGGAGACGCTGAGCGGTGCTTGCGCCTGGTTGGGGACCTGCGGGGCTTGTGGTTTCACCGCGGCTCCTTGTCGGATGGCTGGACACAGCTCGAGACAGTCCTGGCGTTGCCGGGCGCGGCACTGCCGACCAGCGCTCGCGCCTATGCACTCGCGGCGGCCGGGGTGCTGGCCATCTGGCGCGGTGACGCTGCCGCCTCCATCCCACTCAACAGCGAGGCGCTGGCGATCTGTCAGGCACTCGGCGAGCGCGCCGCGGAACCCTGGCTGATGGTCTTGCATGGGATCGCGGCCTCGCGCCTGGGCGACGACGACCGCGCGATCGAGTACTGGGAGCAGAGCCTGGTGCTGGCTCGCGACGTTGGCGATCGCAAGAATGCCGCCCGGTCGCTGGCGAACATCAGCAGCCTCACGGTCGATCCGCAGGACGCCGACCGTCGCCAGGCAATGCTCGAGGAGGCGCTTGCGCTGGCGCGTGCCGCAGGCCATCCGGCGACCATCCACCTGTGCCTCAGTGGGCTGGTCAGATGCGTGTTCGACCGTGGGAATTACCGCCAGGCAGCCGTCGGGCTCCAGGAAACCCTGGCGATCAGCGCAACCAGCGGCTGGCAGTGGCAGCTGGCGGAGCAGTTGGTGGCGGTCGCGCGGCTTGCGCAGGCGACCGGGCAGCACGCGTCAGCCGCGTGCTTAATCGGTGCGCACGATGCGCTTCGCGAGCGCGCTGGCATGTTGCTCTCGCCGCCTCTGCGCGCACAGCACGACCAGTTCGTCTTGGAGGTGCGCACGGCCATGGCGGTAGACACGTACACCGCGGCTCGAACTGCCGGAGAGGCCATGCCACTAGAGGAGGCGATCGCCGTGGCGACGAACGTGCTAACAATCATCGTGGCTCCCGACAGCCAGTCCTTCGCTCCAACTGAGGCAGCGCAGCCGTGACCGCGTGAGTACTAATAGCGCAGAATCGCGCCGACGCCGCCGTGCTTGTGCAGTCTGGCTGATTCTCTGGACGGCACAATTTCAACCGTCGCGCTGGTAGACAACGCCAGCCGGACGAATTCCTCGGCCAGGTCGATCTTCACCAACGCATCGCGATCGCCCGCAGCCGGGTGCTCACTGGGGATCTCTCCCGCGCCGTACAGGTTCAAGCCATAATCAGCCCAGCCGTTCGCTTCAAAATCCTCAGCCATCAACAGGGTCATCACCTGGCCGCTTTCGAGCGCAATCAACACATCGTCCACACCGCCCGCGCCCTGGTTGCCAGCGCCGAGCGCGTCTTCCAGTGTGCGTATCGTGTCGGCTTCCCGGTTGCGTTCCGCTTGCTCCACCACCGGCAGCGCAGCGTGAACAATCTCAGATTCGGACGCCTGGATATCGAGATGGATCTCACCGACGATTCGTTCCTTGACCGACTGATGGAACTCTTCTTGAAGAGCGGAACCGAACACCTCGCCTGCAGAGAGCACCAGCATCTTGATATGCGTTTCATCCAACAGCTTGCGGGTTTCTTCAGCCACGGCTTTGGCGAAGTGCGACACTCGCTCCTCTTGCCGTGCCTGGAAGCGGCGTTGAGACCACCCACCCGCGCTGCTCTTGCTTGGATAGTCATTACTGTCAAGTTCTCGGGTCGACTCGGCGCTGCCGCGGTTGATGATGAAGACCGAGGCGTCATGCTGGTCGGCATGCAACACTGCAAAGCGCGGAAAATCCTCGATTACACGCACCAGCATTCGCAGATCGGGCGTCGGGCTGACCGTTAGCCGGGTGTCAAGAGGCATCGCCAGCAAGACCGTCTCAAAAACGTTCTTCGAGTCGCAGCTCAGAATGAAGATTCCATGCACCGCGGGATTGATACCGTCGTCCAGGAAAGCGTCAATGCGTTCAACGTCTGCGTCAAAGCCACGCCGGTCGATATCAGAGTCCTTGAGCTTGCGCCGGTGCTCAGAAAATTTGTTCTCCAGGGTGATCTTCCCGGGCCGGACATTCGGATTCTCTCCTTCCGGCCGCCAATCGACGTACACCGAGAGGTACGGATGCTCCACCGAAGGCTCGAGATGTGCAAGGTTCACCAGTCTTTTACGGAGGTTAGCGGTAAACGGCGTCTGGTGTTCCGTGGAACGTATGCTCTCAACTGGATCAGTGGCCATCGGTCCACATCCTTTCCTGTTCTCGCGAGTGTTCAGGGGATTCGTCGTTGGATCTCTGAAGGTGAATTCGCGCGTACAGGCGGTTTCGAGATTTGGCCTCGAATCGTTCACGAATCACCGTACAGTCAATGCTAACATGAGTCTTTATCCCATCCCGCCAGCGTCACACGGTGGAGAAAACCTTGAAAGCTGTTGTCTTACTCTCGGGCGGTCTTGATTCGACGACTGTCGCCTACCTGGCAGACCGCTCCGGGCATGAGATCTACGCTCTATCGATCCAGTACGGCCAGCGCCACGAACGCGAGCTTGAGGCGGCTCGTGCCGTTTGCGACGCCCTCAACGTGGCCGAGCATCGCGTTGTTTCGCTCGATTTCGGGAATTGGGGCTCGTCGCTCACCGGGAGCGGTGATCTCCCCACGGACGGGGGCAACAGCACGATCCCAACCACCTGGGTGCCGATGCGAAATCTGATTTTCCTTGGCATTGCCAGCGGCTACGCCGAAGTGGTTCAAGCCAACGCTATATATGTCGGAGTAAGCCAGGTTGATTACTCGGGATACCCTGATTGCCGGGCAGAATTTCTCAGCGCCTACCAGCAAGCCGCCGACCTCGCCAGTAAGCAGTTTGTTGAGCGTGGTATCTCAATTCCGGTCGTGGCTCCACTCATGCATCTCTCGAAACCGAACACGATTAAGCTTGGGCTGAATCTTGGAGTTGATTACGCCATGACCTGGTCCTGTTATGAAGGCGGCGCCGAGCCCTGTGGCGTCTGCGACTCCTGCCGCATTCGCCAGGCTGCCTTCAAGGAGGTCGCTGAAGCTCAGGTGGGGTGAGTCTTGGCGGCATCCAGGTAGACTCGCTCAACATCGTTGGCCAATGCCTGAAACGAAAGTTTATCCTCAAAGTGCAGCCGGATCGCCTCTGATAGCTGAAGGCGCTCCTCGGAGCTAATCTCGAGAGCGGCGCTGGCCAGCCCGTCGGCGTCCCCAGGCTTAAACAGCCTCCCGAACTGGCCTCCAGAAGTCATGATCTCGAACGCCGGGATATGGGACACCACCGGGATACAACCACACGACATCGCCTCAAGAATTGCCAGGCCACTCCACTCGCGCCGGCTGGCCTGCAGGAGGAAATCGGCGCTGGAGTAGATGGCCCCCATCTCGTCCCACGGCGCCCGGCCGCGCAGCTCGACTGCATCCCGGAGCTGGGATCGTTGCTCAATGAACGCCTGCACTTCCTCCAGCATTTCATCACTCAGATAATGCAGGTACAGCCGCGCCCGAGGCTGGGATTCCCGAATCCGGACGAAACCGCCCAACATGGTCAATGGATCTTTCACCTCATTGAGCCTGCCCGCAGAAAGATACACGGGATCGCCATGCATTCCGGTCCTCTGTCGCGCAGTGTCCTTATCGATTTGTTGGAAGGGGCTGCTTGTCTCGAGCACCAGCGCTATCTGCTGCCGCTGCAGACCGAGACCTCCAGACAGCCACATCTCCGCCTGCACTCCAGTCGTGAAGAGAACCCGAGAGATTCGCTTCACGTTATGTCGTTGCAAAAGGCGGAGTCGCCGTGATTGCCCAGGAACCCCTCCATGATAATGAACCACCAGCGGTGCCTTCAGCCGTTCGGTGACGCGCGCGACGATTGCCAGTTGGATGTCCATCGTCAATCCAAAGAAGTGGACAACCTCAGGATGCAGCCGTTGCAGCCGCCGGGCGAGCCGTGTAGCAGGCTGATAATATGCCGGCCCGTAACGCGGCTTCCAGCGGTGTATGACGTTTCCAAACACCACCGTGAATCGCTGTGGACGTATGAACTCATAACACACGTTTCCCTGCTCACGCCGCGCGTCAACCGCCGCATGGACCAACACGGTGACCGGATGTCCGAGTGCCGCTAGTTGAGCCGGCAGCAGACGCAAGATCGGATAACGAGCCAGCATCGCGTCAGGGTCTGACACCTCCGGGCTATGGAAGGGCATCACCATTACGATCCTCATCACGATCGCCCGGCAAGTAGCGCCGTGTAGAGGCGCACAAAGCGATCGGTCACCGGGCCAGTGGCGTAATGACGGTCAACCTGCGCCAGGGCTGAAATCCTCATCCGCTGTAATCTCTCAGGGTCGCTCAGAAGGTTGAGCGCGGCATCCGCGATGGCCCCTGGGTCGCGGGGCGAAACAGCAATGGCGGACTCTGGCGCGAGATCCCGCACCACACCTACCGCTGCGCCGACCGTCGGCAAGCCACACGCAGCTGCCTCCAGCACGACCATGGCCTGGCTCTCGTGCCGGCTACTCAATAGAAACAGGTCAGCCTGCTGGTAGTGCGACAGCATCTCCGCGTGCGGAACTCGACCGAGAAAGCGCACCCTGTCCGCCACAGCCAACTCAACGGCTAATTTCTCCAGAACTGAGCGATGCCCAAAGGGATCTTCGCCGGCAATATCAAGTGTCGCGCCCGGCAGAGCCTCCAGCAACAGCGCAAAAGCCCTTAACAAGGTTGCCTGGTCCTTGACCGGAATGAGCGACGCCGCGTGCAGCAAGCGTGGCTGCTCAGCGTTCGGAAGCAGCGGGCGGTCCGCCAGTGGACGAAACATCGGATCCACCGGAAGCGGCACAAGCTCATACCCGCTGGGCCGCCTCGTCACCGCGCGAGCCAGATCCAGAATATAACCCGAGCCACCTGTCACCGCCGACGCTCGCCACAACACCTGACGCTGCACTGCGCGGCCCCGGCGGGACAGCAACCCGCCATAACAGATATCCGGGATTGACACGACCTCGGCGCCACCGACGCTCACGACGGACGGAATGCCGAGCAGCCGGCCGGCAAGCACCGCAATTGCTCCCGGAGGGAATAGCCATAGACCGTGAATCAGATCGAATCGTGTTGTGCGGTGCTCATGATATATCTTGGAGAGAGTGCTTGCGACCAGCCTCCGCAAGCGCGGATCGGGCCCGTTTGTAGAATGGATTGTTGCTGACCCAAGTGAAATCACTCCCCCACCCGTAGGGTACTCCATGGGAAACACATGCAGCCGTACCTTCTGGCCAAGGTGAGCGACAAATGTATTGACAATTGGAGTCGATACATCCAGATCGTCACCAATGCTCGGTACGATCATTGCAACCTTCATGCAGGCCGTCTTTGTTTGTGTCGTTGCGTCTGACAAATGCATTGTCGAGGCATGTTGGGCGATTGGCAAATGGCGTGACGACTGGTTGGCGCCATGCAGCGCGTCATGCTACATGGTATCGAGGGCATCCGCATTCCGACCTCCCGGTCTTCCATTCGCGAGCGTGGAAGCAACACGAATCGACTGGTCTCACAACCAAAGCAAACCCGGTTGCGTATAAGCATTACGGCTGTGCTTACTATCTGGACGCCGGAAAGCACTATACAGGAGTATGGGGATTGCAAAACCGCAAGACGCCATTGTAGACCGCGCGCAAGAGGTGTAAGATGCGTTATCGTGAGAAAGATCAGCGTTCGAGTGCAAAGGATGTGTGAAACGTCAGACTTGACCATACGTGCGTGATCAGAGACGATTGTGATGTTTCCGGGATATTAGCGTTAAGACAGCCGTGGAAATTGGTCCGGAGGCGGCATGGTCACCTTGACCAGGAGATCGCATCAAACCGGAGCAGGGCCGCAGACAGAACCAATCAAATCTCAAGTCGGTATCTTGCACAGATGTGCTCAGGTCAACTGAATGCCAACGATTGGTGACGCATGCCTGGATGCTCGCACAACGCTCGGTCAGGAAAGGGAGAAAACCAATGCTTCAACGCCCCGTCGTCCAACGCCAACGTATCGGCCCGGCAATTCGCAAATTGCGCCACGAACAGGCCCTGACACTTGATGATTTGGCCGCCCAGGCAGGCATCTCCGCCTCGCATCTCAGCAGACTTGAGCGTGGGCAGACGCTGCCCAGCTTCACCGTTCTCGCAGGCATCGCTCATGTGCTGGGTGTTAGCATCGACGAGTTCGCCCAGCTGGAGCAAGACGTAACCGTGCTTGATCGCGAGCTGGGCGTTCAGCTCACCGCACTTGGACTTGATCCGGCGTCGCGCGATGAGTGCCTGTCGCTCTCCATTGAGTCGCGCCGTGTCCTCGCTACCGTGCTAACAGCGTTGGCGGCGACGCCGATCTCACCTCGTGATGCCCAGGACCAGGCGGTACGGGCCGTCACGGAACGTGGCATCACCGACGCCTCGCAGGTGCTTGGCCGCGCGATCGCCAGCGCCGGACTCTCGCCGGTCGGCTTCACCCGCGCGCTTATCTGGCTCAACACCGCTCCTGGACAAAAGCGCATGCTGCTCGCCAAGCCTGGCC
>JACCZH010000194.1 GCA_013696045.1 Chloroflexia bacterium | reverse complement strand
GGTGCGCAGGGTCCGGCGGGGCCGCAAGGTCCAGCGGGCGCTACCGGAGCAACTGGACCGCAAGGACCAAAAGGTGAACCCGGGCCAGCGGGCGGAAGCGACGGTGCCTTTCCCATGACGTACTTTGTCGAAGTGGTTGGAATTGGAACGTTTGTTCCCGGTCCCAGTCAATCCCAAAGATGGAGACAACTGGTTGCGGTATGTCATCCGGGTGACGTTGCTTTGAGCGGTGGTTATCGCCTCCCACTGGTCACGAACATGTTCGTAGCCACAACGGAACCAGTATCAAATTACGATCTGCCGGAGACCACTGGACAGATTGAATCGCTCCAAGGCTGGCGCGTGCAACTTCAGAATAATCACGATACCAATAATATGCCTAACCAGTGGACCATCTGGGCACTGTGCGCCGACATCACCCCCGAGACACCATAGCGTCTATTTTGACCGTGAACCATATAACTCGACAGAGCACGACCGGGCCGGCAACCTTATTGTTGCAGGCTCGGTCGTTCATTACTTACAGCGGTTTCACACGCATATTCCGTAGCGGCGCAATTCATGGCGCCCTGCCTGGACTTCGAATGCCGGAGAGGGCGCAATACATTGCGCCGCTACGACGGACAATCTTACGCCTGCGCCAACCGCCGGAGCACCATCTGCAGGATGCCGCCGTGGCGGTAGTACTGCCACTCAACCTCGGTGTCGATGCGCACCAGCGCCGCGATGCTCTTGACGCTGCCGTCGGCGCTACGGGCTTGCACGGTCAACTCCTGGCCGGGACGGAGGCCGCCCTTAATACCCTGGATAGTGTAGGTCTCGGACCCATCCAGGCCGAGCGACTGCCGGCCCTCGCCGTCGCGGAACTGGAGCGGCAGCATGCCCATCATGACCAGATTGCTGCGATGGATGCGCTCGTAGGATTCGGCGATGACGGCCTGGACACCGAGCAGGCTCGGCCCTTTGGCGGCCCAGTCGCGCGAGCTTCCTGAGCCATACTCCTTGCCGGCGATCACGATCAGCGGCGTTTGCTGCTCCTGATAGCGCGCCGAGGCCTCATAGATCGACAAATCCTCGTCTGTCGGGAAAAACTTTGTCCAGCTGCCTTCGCGCCCGGGGACAAGCTCGTTGCGCAGGCGGACGTTGGCGAAGGTGCCACGCACCATCACCTCGTGGTTACCGCGCCGCGCGCCGTAGGAGTTGAAGTCGAACAGCGACACATCGCTCAGGGTGAGGTATTCACCAGCCGGGCTCTTGGGCGCGATGGATCCGGCGGGCGAAATATGGTCGGTCGTGATCGAATCGCCAAGCATCAGCAACACCCGCGCATTGTCGATGTCGGACGGCGGCGCTGGCTCCATCTGAATGTTCTCAAAGAACGCCGGTTCGCGCACGTAGGTCGATTCCTGGTCCCAAGCATACAGTTGGCCGGTCGGAACCTCCAGCGAACGCCAGAACTCATCGCCTTCAAAGACATGGGCATAGTTCTGCGCGAACACCTGCGCCGTGACGGCCGAGTTCACCACGTCGCGGATCTCCTCCGCGGTTGGCCAGATGTCGCGCAGATAGACATCTTCGTTGTTCTTGTCGCGGCCGATCGGTTCCGTCGTGAGGTCGATATCCACAGTCCCGGCCAGAGCATAGGCAACCACCAGCGGTGGGGACGCCAGATAACTGGCGCGCACCTGTGAGTGAATACGCCCCTCGAAGTTGCGGTTGCCGCTCAGGACCGCCGCGACGACCAGGTTCTCGTCATCAACCGCGTCTGCGACCTCCTGGATCAACGGACCGCTGTTACCGATACAGGTCGTGCAGCCATACCCGACGATGTGGAACCCGAGGGTTTGCAGATACTGAGTCAGCCCGGCGTTATCGTAATAGTCGCTCACCGCGCGCGATCCGGGAGCGAGGCTGGTCTTGACGAAGGGTTTAACTTCCAGCCCACGCTCAACGGCATTCTTCGCCAGAAGTCCAGCGGCGAGCATCACCGACGGGTTCGATGTATTTGTGCAACTGGTAATGGCCGCGATAACGACCGAACCATGGCGTACTGCGCCTGGATCGGATGCGCCGTTTGTGCGGGGAGCGTTAGACGCATGAGCCGATTCGTCGATCGTGCCATTGGAAACCCGCTTGCCGAGTTCCTGCTCTTCGTTAACCGTGCCGCCGGGGTGTTCCTCCTGCGCCGGCATCGGATCGCTGGCTGGGAAGGTGTCCGCAACCGCCGCGGTGTCGGCGACTTCAGCCTTCGACTCCGTTTTCTCAAACGCTGGATGACGTCCAGCCATCTGATCGCCAAAGGCCGCGAACAACGATTCGCGCACCTCCGGCAGTCCAACCCGGTCTTGCGGACGGCGCGGACCTGCCAGACTGGGAACAACACTGCCGAGATCAAGCTCCAGCATTTCATCAAAGTTGGGGTCCGGTGTTTCATCGGTCCGGAACATGCCCTGTGCCTTGGAATAGCGCTCCACCAGATCAACAAGCTCCGGCGACCGGCCGGTCAAACGCAGATAGATCAGCGTCTCGGCGTCCACCGGGAACAGCCCGGCAGTCGCGCCGTATTCTGGCGACATGTTGCCGATCGTGGCGCGGTCCGCCACCGGCAGCTTGCTCAGGCCCGGTCCGCAATACTCGACGAAACGGCCGACGACACCGTGGTTGCGCAGCATCTGGGTGACGGTGAGCACCAGGTCAGTCGCCGTCGCGCCTTCAGGCAGCTCGCCGACAAAACGCACCCCGACAACCTTGGGCGGCAGCATGTAGATCGGCTGACCAAGCAGAGCGCCCTCGGCCTCGATGCCACCGACGCCCCAGGCGAGCACGCCCAGGCCGTTGACCATGGGAGTGTGGGAATCCGTGCCAACGCAGGTGTCCGGGAAGGCGACCATCTCGCCGTTAATCTGGCGCGCCTGAACCACTTTGGAGAGAAACTCCAGATTAACCTGATGGCAGATGCCGGTTCCCGGCGGCACGATGCTCATACCGTCGAACGCCTGCTGGGCCCACTTCAACAAGGCGTAGCGCTCGCGGTTGCGCTGGTATTCGTTCTCCACATTGCGGGCAAAGGCGAAGGCAGAGCCAAACGCGTCAACCGATACAGAGTGGTCAATAACAAGATCAACCGGTAGCAACGGATTCACTTTCGACGAGTCGCCGCCAAGCCGCTCGACAGCCGAACGCATGGCGGCCAGGTCCACGACAGCCGGAACGCCGGTGTAGTCCTGCAACAGCACCCTCGCCGGCAGGTAGGGAATTTCATCGTTGGCGTTCTTGCCGGGTGTCCACGCCGCAAGCTTTTCGACGGCCGACTGCTCGAAACCCTCCGTGTCGCAATTGCGCAGCACATTCTCAAGCAAGATTTTGACCGTAACCGGCAGCCGGCTAATGTCGCCGAACTCAGCAAGCGCGTCCAGCCGGTAATAGGTGGCGGTTCCGCCTGCATACTGTAGTTCGGCTCGCGCGCCGAACGGATTGGCCGAATCCATCATTAATGGTCTCCCCCCGAAGTAACCTGTGCGGATGCCTCGCCGTGAGGCGTCAGTGTTATCTATATCCTACTCTCCCCGTCTTTCCAGGCAGGGGACGCTTTCTACACTGGAATCTAGACTATCCTTTACGAGAGATCAATCCCAGGCGTTGTCATCTCGACCTTAACGACGTCTGGGTTGTTTAGAGATCTCTCCACTTCGGTCGAGATGACAAACGTGGGTCGAGACGACAACGTGCTGAAACATGTATCAATTAGGAAGCAGACCACCTATCGTGACACCGACAGCATCCAGCGAACAGCCCCATGTTGTCATCGTGGGCGCGGGGTTCGCCGGGCTCAACGCCGCGTTCGCCTTTGAGGACCAGCCAGTACGCGTGACCCTGATCGACCAGTGGAACCACCATCTGTTTCAGCCGCTGCTCTACCAGGTCGCGACCGCCATGCTCTCTCCGGCGGACATTGCCTCGCCCATTCGTAGCATCGTGCGCAAACAACGCAACGTCACAGTGTTGATGTCGGAAGTCAAGGGCGTCGATGTGCACAATCGGCTGGTGAAGATGGATGGCCACGAGCTTCATTATGATTATCTGATTCTGGCGACCGGCACCCAGACCAGCTATTTCGGGCACGGCGAGTGGGAACCGCTGGCTCCCGGTCTCAAGAGCATGGCCGACGCGCTCGAGATCCGCCGCAGGGTTTTTCGGGCGTTCGAGGCAGCCGAAATGGAGGATGACCCGCAAAAACGCTCCGCGTTGCTGAACTTTGTCGTCGTCGGCGGCGGTCCAACCGGTGTCGAGATGGCGGGCGCGCTGGCCGAGATCGCGCGCTTCACATTAAAACGTGACTTTCGCCATTTTGACCCGACAGCTACAGATGTCTATCTCATCGACGCTATGCCACGATTGCTCACGGCGTTCCCGGAGAAGCTGGCTCAAACAGCACAAAAAGATCTGGAAATACTCGGAGTCCATGTGGTTCTGGACACGATGGTTTCAGCGATCGAGGATGGCGTGGTCGTGCTCCCCGACCGGCGGTTAGAAGCTGGGACAATCGTCTGGGCCGCCGGCGTTACCGCCAGGCCGTTGGTCACGGGCGACGATATTGAGATCGTTGGCCAGAGCCGGATTGTTGTCGATCGTTGCCTCAACATTCCTGCCCATCCCGAAATCTATGTCGCCGGCGACCTTGGAGCGACACCAGGGAAAGACGGCAAGCCTCTTCCGGGACTTGCCCCGGTCGCCATTCAAGAAGGCACGACGGCGGCCGAGAACATCCTGCGACGCATACAAGGCGAGGCACAGGTTCCGTTCCAGTACAGGGACCGTGGCTCGATGGCGACAATTGGCCGCAACCGGGCGGTGGGAGTCATCGGTCCATTGCGATTACACGGACTCATCGCCTGGATAGCCTGGGCGATCATTCACGTGTTTATGTTAATTGGGTTCCGGAACCGGATGGTCGTCATGGTGCAGTGGATCTGGGCCTACGCTACCCGGCAGCGGTCCGCGCGGCTCATCATCGGCGGCAACACGGATCGCTAGTCGTGACGAGCAGACAGGAGAAACTTCTATGAACGAGCTACAGATTGCCTTGCTCCAGATGACCTCCCTTGGCAGCGATCAGCAAGCAAACCTTGTCAAAGGAGAGGCGTTCTGCCGGCGCGCCAAAGACATGGGCGCGGACATTGCCCTGTTTCCCGAGATGTGGAACATCGGCTACACATGGTACGCCGGATGCCCCGACGACTTGCATGAAATCGGCAACGAGACTTCCGAACAACGACAGGCGCGCGCGGCATGGCAAGCACAAGCCATAGGCCGCGATAGCGCCTTCGTCGGACACTTCAGGGAGCTCGCAACCGAGCTCGACATGGCTATCGCCATTACCTATCTGGAGAGCTGGACCGGCCCGCCGCGCAACACCGTCTCCTTGATCGACCGGCACGGAGAGATTATCCTGACCTACGCCAAAGTCCATACATGCGACTTCAGCATGGAGGCGGCCTGCACATCCGGCGACGATTTTTATGTGTCCACGCTGGATACCGCGCGCGGACCGGTCGAAATCGGCGCGATGATCTGTTACGACCGCGAGTTCCCGGAGAGCGCCCGCATCCTCATGTTGAAGGGCGCCGAGATTGTCCTCACGCCCAACGCCTGCGAGCTGGAACAGAACCGCCTGGGGCAGTTCCGGGTGCGCGCCGTGGAGAATATGATCGGCGTCGCGATGGCGAACTATGCGGCCCCGCAGGAAAACGGCCATTCGGTGGCATTTGACCCGATAGGTTTTACCAGGGATGGATGCTCGCGGGACACACTCATCATCGAGGCTGGCGAAGGAGAGGGCGTCTTCCTGGCGGGGTTCGATCTCGACACGCTGCGCGACTATCGTCAACGTGAGACGTGGGGCAACGCGTTCCGCAGACCACACCGCTACGGCGCGCTCACCGCAACGACTATCGAGCAACCCTTCATCAGGATCAACGCGGCCGGCGAGGTATACGATCCAACGAAACGCTGAGCTGTCATTCCCCAGCCTCCAGTACTATTGAAGAGGGAGGCACCGAGACGCGATGATTGATTTTGGAAGAGACATCTGCGGCGACCCGCAACAGGCCGCCAGCCGCGAGTGGCTGGTAACCAACGGTATTGGAGGCTATGCGTCTGGGACAATCTCTGGAGAGCTTACCCGCCGCTATCATGGCTTACTGGTGGCCGCGCTCCACCCTCCCCTTGGACGGACGCTGCTCATCTCCAAGCTGCAGGAGACTGTTCACTACGATGAGCGTGTCTACCCACTCTCAACCAACCGCTGGACGTCGCGCAAGGTCCACCCACACGGCTATCTTCAGATCGAGCGCTTCCGGCTTGAAGGTTCGGTCCCTGTCTGGACGTTCGCCTGTGCCGACGCCGCCATTGAGAAGCGCGTCTGGATGCCGCAGCGGGCCAACACGGTCTATGTCCGCTACACCATGCTGCGCGGAAGCCATCCTCTTCATCTGGTGATAGAGCCATTTGTCAATTATCGCGACAGCCACGACATTGTGAGCGCTCAGCAATGGCACATGGAGGTCACGGGCGAAAGAGACATGCTTACAATGCGGGCGAGCGACACAGCCGTGCCCTTCACAATGTCCATGAAAGACGCGACCGTCGAGTGCAACCAGAACTGGCAACGCGATCTTTTCCTCGCGGTCGATGAGAGCCGCGGCATTGTCCCGCATGAGGATCATCTCCAGGCCGGGCAATTCAGCCTCACACTCAACACGGGGCAGCAATCAACCTTCATCGCCACTGCGGAGACACTGGTCGAGCCGGCTGACGCGGCATACGATGCACTACTGGAACGCACCCGCAATCTCCTGGATCGTAGCGGGTTCCAGCAGGAGCCCGAACCAGTCCAGCAGCTTGTGCTTGCAGCGGATCAGTTCGTAGTCCAACGCCCGTTTGACGGTGATCCCGAGGGACGCTCAATCATTGCCGGTTACCACTGGTTCGAGGACTGGGGCAGGGACACGATGATTTCGCTGCCCGGTCTTACCCTCGTCACCGGCAGGCCAGAGGTGGCCCGCAAGATCTTGCTCACCTTCGCTGCTGCCGTGAGCCAGGGCATGCTCCCGAACCGCTTTCCCGAGGATGGCAGCGAGCCGGTCTACAACACCATCGACGCGTCACCCTGGTTTTTCGAGGCGGTGCGAGCCTACTACTCGGAAACCAGGGACCGCGCATTGATCGAAGAGCTCTTCCCGATCCTGGATGACATGGTTGCCTGGCACGAGAGCGGCACCCGCTACGGAATTCAGTTTGACCCAGACGACGGGCTCGTGCGCGGATCAGTTGAAGGCGCGCCGCTCACCTGGATGGACGCCAAAATGGGCGACTTCGTGCCCACGCCCAGAGTAGGCAAACCAGTGGAGATCAGCGCACTCTGGTACAACGCCCTGTGCGTGATGGTTGACTTTGCCCAGATCATTGGGAAAGACCCGCAACGCTTTCAGGATCTCGCCGGCAGGTTACGGATTGGATTCGCGCGTTTCTGGAATGAGGAAGCGGGGTATTGTTTCGATGTTCTCGACGGTCCCGACGGCAACGACCTGACCCTACGCCCTAACCAGCTTCTGGCAGTGTCACTCGCCCACAGTCCACTCGACAAGTCGCAAGCGAAGTCCATTGTAGACGTGTGTGGGCGCACACTGGTAACGTCGCATGGATTGCGCAGTCTTGCGCCTTTCGAAGATGACTACCTGAATTACTACGCCGGCACTCTGCAACAGCGTGACGCGGCCTACCATCAGGGAACGGTCTGGTCCTGGCTGATAGGACCATTCGTGAGCGCCCATTTACACGTATACGGAGATCGGGAGGCGGCCAGATCGTATTTACAGCCACTCTTTCTCCACATGCGCGACCATGGACTCGGCTCGATCAGCGAGGTGTTCGACGCGGAACCACCCTTCCAGGCTCGTGGTTGTATCGCCCAGGCGTGGGGCGTTGCTGAGCTCCTGCGGGTGTGGAAAGAGACCATGGCCTGACGATCGCGCTCTACGGTGCGTGCCCCACGTCCCCGGAACGCAGCCAGCGGTAGCCATAACCTTCCAGATGAATCTGGGGATCATCGGGGGCCAGCGGATCGTAGGCCCGGTCGCCAAACATGTCGAGCAGCCGCCGGATGTCACCAGCCTTCATCGACAACTCGCAGTCCACCGGTTTCGACGAGAAGTTGTGCAGGACCAGCACGATGCCACCCTCAAAGTCGTAACGGATCGCGAAGATGCTGGGATCTTCAGCCGTCACGATCGTGTGCGTCCCCCAGCCAATCTCCGGGCACTCTTTTCGAGCTCGTATCAGCGACGCCGTCCAGTTCAACAGCGACGTTCGGTCGGCGCGCTGAACAGCGACGTTTGTCTCGGGGTACCCATAATCGCCGCTGGTAAGCATCGGGCGCACCAGATCCTTGCGTGCGCAGGTTGAGAAACCGCCGTTCTGCTCGGTGGTCCACTGCATCGGCGTTCTGACAGCCAGCCGTCCATCCACTGCGAGGTTTTCACCCATGCCGATCTCCTCACCGTAGAAAATCACCGGAGTGCCAGGCAGGCTGAACAACAGACTGTTCGCCAGCTCAATCCGCCGCTGGTTGCCATCGAGCATAGTCGCCAGCCGCCGGCGCAGGCCACGGTCATAGATCTGCATCTTCTTGTCAGGCGCGAACTCCGTGAACACCTCCTCACGCTGGGCGGCAGTGAGCCTGCTCAAATTGAGCTCATCATGGTGGCGTAGAAAGTTCACCCACTGCCCGGTGTCTGGAATCGTCGGTAGCTCGCCGAGCCCCAAAATGAGCGGGTCGGCGGTCTCATGGGCGAGCGCCAGAAAGAGAAAGCGGTTGAGCACGAAATTGAAGAGCAGATGGAGCTGATTGCCGCCTCCAAAGTAATCCGCAATCGTGCTCAGGCTGACATCGACTTCGCCCAGGAAGATCGCGTCACCACGCCGCAGTTGGAGGAAATCGCGCATCTTGCGCAGATAGACGTGCGGATCGTCCGGACGCACGTGCCCGTCCATGCCGGTCATGCCGATCAGGAATGGCGCGGCGTCGATGCGAAAGCCTGCAACACCAAGCTCCAACCAGAAACCCATGATCTTCCGGATCTCACGCCGCACCGCGCGGCTCGTGATGTTCAGGTCGGGCTGGTGACTATAGAAATGATGCAGATACCAGGCTTTGGCCTGCTCGTCGTATGACCAGATGCCTTCCTGTTCGCCGGGAAACACGACCTGATCGCTGGTATCCTCAGGCTCGTCATCGCGCCAGACGTAATAGTCGTAATAGGGTGAGCTTTTACCCTTGCGCGACTCCTGAAACCAGGGATGCTGGTCTGACGTGTGGTTGACGACCAGATCGACAATCACCCGCAGGCCGCGTTCTTGCGCCTCATACAAGAACTCCACGAAGTCGCCGAGTGTCCCGAGCCGTGGGTCGATTTGATAGTAATCCATGACGTCATAGCCGTCGTCCCTGCCCGGTGAAGGGGAAAAAGGCATTAGCCAGAGGCACGTTACTCCCAGCCCGGCCAAGTAGTCGAGCCGCTTGGTCAGGCCCAGGAAATCTCCCACACCGTCGCCGTCGGAGTCCATGAAGGTCTCGACATCCAGGGAATAAATAATGGCATTCTCATACCAGAGATCGGTCATCTGCATTGTCGAACACATCCCTTCACTCGCTGCGTCATCCTCGCCCGACAGGTTGCGGCTGCGCGGCAACAGGGCTGTTTCCAGTGTAGCGGGATTGTGGGTGGCAGCGACAAGGACTCATGCATCAACGTTGCAGCGCACGATAGTGAACGGTGCTCAACAAAGGTAGGGAAGTTGGTTTGTCCCCCACTCGCATCAAGGTAAGGACTCACAGGTCTGAGAACGTTGTTAAGGTAGTCATCCTGAGCGGAGCACAGCGCAGTCGAATGGATCCTGCTGAGCATGCATGGTGGATAGAAGGTCCATTCGACTGCACTACGTTTCGCTCAGGATGACGAAAAAGCACCGTTGCTTTCCCTAATCCCGCTTACCTTGATGCGAATGGGAGGGGACAAGCCACCTCCCCTACCGAAATCTGAACGATTGTGTGGCTTACATTGAGGCCTGTGGGAAGAGAAGACTGCGCACGGAGCGTCTAATCCATCTGCCGCTCGTGCGACCATAGCTGGCCGCAAGCTTCGACGAAAAGGCGCTGGGCGTGCGGAAGAACTTCGACCAGCTCCGGGGCATAGAGCAGGCCGCACTCGTGACAGACAGCGCCACCGTTTTCCCGAAAGAGCTCCGGGCCAACCTCGATGCTGGTATGGGTGGCGCATAACTGGCAGCGCACCAGCTCGGACACATAATTGTATTTGATAATGAGAGGAAACCGCTTACGATCGGCCAAGATGTCTTCTCCTAGAAGTGTTTCCTGGCAGCCCGGACATCATCCGTCTCCGCGCTTGAACGCGGTCTTGCCAGCCTGTAACCCATACGTAGGATACACGTGAATACATACTCAAGCGAACAACTACCCGGTGATTCCGAACCAGTCGTCGTTTCGTGTCCCTATGATGTCAGTTGGAGCTTATCGGCCAGCTCGTGGTCCGATGGCTCAACCAGCACGCTGCCGTCCGGAAAGATGATCGTGGGAACGCTGCGGCTGCCGTTGTTGGTCTGCTCAACGATGCGGGCGCCCTCGGGATCATCATTGATATCGATGTAGTCGTAGGTCACTTCGTGAGTGTCGAAAAAGCGCTTCGCCCGGAAGCAGTCTCCACACCAGGCGGTTGCGTACATCCGAATAGTCTGGGTTGCCAAAACGATTGTCCTTCATCTCTTAACGCTATTACCAACCGTAAGGGTAACACCGCTCAGGCAACCGGCTCGGACACCGTTATCGCCGACTCGGCACGCTCCATCTCGCGCAGAGCCGGGATGAGGATCATGCTCAGTGTGGCTGTAAGATATGCAATCGCTATCGAGACAATCGTAGTTCGCAAGCCGGCAAACTCGATCAAGTAGCCAGAAGCCAGCGAACCCAAAGGAATAGCAATCCAGGCGATTGAGACGATCAATCCAAACACTCTGCCGCGCATCCCGGCGGGAACACGTTCCTGGAAGACGGTATCGAGAATTGGGTTGAGCGGACCAGCCCCAAACCCCTAGATAACCCGCAGGCCAACCAGGATCGGCAGGAGCGGGAACAGCGCAATAAAGCCGAACGGGATAGCCGCGGTCACGAACCCGCCAATGAACGTCGCCCGGCGCGGCAGCCGGTGCCCGATCGCGCCGAAGGCGATCGCGCTCATCAACGCTCCCGCTCCGGTTCCCGCCAGGATCAGGCCGAGCGCGAATGCGCTGCCGCCATAGACCCGCTCCGCCAGAACCGGCCAGACAACGACCGTCAGTGCTTCGAGGAAGTTCGTAACACCCACGGCGATAATAAGCGAGAAGATGAGCCGGTCGGACCGGATGTAGTGGAACGCGGCGAGAAGATCGTTGAAGTAGCCAGCGCCGGATTCTTCGGAGCCCGGCGCGCGCTCGACGCTCGGGATCAACACGGTGACCAGCATCGCTGAAATGAGGAAGGTGCCAGCGTTGAGCCACAGGACGTTGCTGGCTCCCATGACGGCGATCAACAGGCCGGCCGCCAGGGGGCCAACCAGCGTCGCGAAACGCTGGATCGAGGATGTGGTGGCGTTCGCCCTCTCCAGGCGCATACCCGCCTGCTCGGCAAGATCCGGCAACATGCTGCGTCTGGCGGTCACACCGGGCGTGTCC
>JACCZH010000191.1 GCA_013696045.1 Chloroflexia bacterium | reverse complement strand
CTCCGATCCGGATGTCTCCGGCCAAAATCATCGCCTTTGCTTTTGAACGGGATTCTGCGTGACCCAATTGCGTCAGCAACTCGTCGGCACGAACCTTGTGGCGTGATTGCGACATCTTGTCCTACTGTCTGCTCGCGATACGGCCGAGACGACTACTGTAGACGTGGCAGATCGCCACCGCCAGCGCATCCGCGGCGTCGTCGGGATGCGGGATCGCGTCGAGGCTAAGAATGAGCTGCACCATCGACTGCACTTGTTGCTTGTCAGCGGCGCCATGACCGGCGACGGCAAGCTTCACTTCGCTTGGCTTATATTCGAAGACCGGTATGCCATGCTGTGCCCCCGCCAGCAGCACCACTCCTCGTGCTTGACCGACCGCCAACGCGTTCGTCACATTCCGTGCAAAAAATAGCTGCTCCACGGCCATCACGTCCGGTGCGTGGTCAACAATGACCTGGTTTAGCCCGTTAAACAGCTGGAGTAGTCTCTCCGGCATCGGTTCTGTTGAACGAGTTTTCACAACGCCGTGCTCCAGCAGCTTTGGGTCCCCGTCGCCGTGGACAACTCCGAAGCCCATTGTCGCCGTTCCTGGGTCGACACCAAGAGTAATCATCGACACCCCACTACGGGCACAAGCCGCTCATTTGATCGAATTTCGATACTCATCCGTCCGTTCTATTGAAATATGGGTAAATCTACCCTATACTTCCTGAAAATACAGAACACACGTGGCAGGCTCTGCGGGCTTCACAAGATTCGTTGCGCGGCCGAGGTGCTGGGACCGACGTTGCTCAACGGTGGATGTTTCTGCCCAAAGTATACCGGACGTCGTGTGTCGTTATGTCGCTTTCGGGAGGGAGAGAGACACCAGTGGTAACCAGCCTTATTGATAAAGGCAAGTCACAGGGTTTCCTATTGTCGGACGACATCATCGCTGCCTACCCCGACATGGAGAATGACATCTCCATGGTCGATGAGCTATGGCAATCGTTACTCGACAACAACATCGACGTTGTTGATCAGGCACCCGCCTCACCGTCAAGTACATCGTCCCGCTCTCACTTCTCGCACCTGCGCTCGATCAGTACCAGGAACAGCCGTCGCAATGGTGGTGGCAACGGCCGCCCGGACGCACAGATTGACACCTATCTCATCAACCGCAGCGAGATGGTTGACAGCGCCGTTGGCGGGGC
Source organism: Chloroflexia bacterium (assembly GCA_013696045.1). GTDB lineage: Bacteria > Chloroflexota > Chloroflexia > Thermomicrobiales > CFX8 > JACCZH01. The sequence goes on along the minus strand of JACCZH010000191.1, from coordinate 2,122 downwards.
TGCCGATTCCGTGCGCCTGTATCTCCAGGAGATAGGCGAAACAGATCTCTTGACGATGCAGGAAGAGGTTTGGCTGGCCAAGCGCATGGACCGCGGCTTGGCTGCCGCGGAGCGTCTTGATACGGGTGAGTTCGAGGACGAAGCCGTCAAAGCCGAACTGATGACTGACCGTCATGACGGCGAGCTTGCGCGCCAGCACCTGATCCAGGCCAATCTGCGTCTGGTTGTCAGTGTCGCCAAGAAGTATATGGGACGTGGGCTGTCGTTCCTGGATCTGATCCAGGAGGGCAACATCGGCTTGATGAAGGCGACTGATAAATTCGATTACAAGCGTGGCTTCAAGTTCTCGACCTACGCCACCTGGTGGATTCGACAGGCAATCACCAGAGCTATTTCAGACCAGAGCCGCACGATTCGGCTGCCAGTGCATGTTGGCGAGACGATCAATCGGATCAAGAAGACCGGTCACCGCTTACAACAGATTTTCGAGCGAGAGCCTAGTTACTTCGAGATCGCTCGAGCCATGGATGTACCCGAAGAAAAGATTCGCCAGGTGCTGGATGCCGCGAGGCACCCAGTGTCGCTGGAAGCGCCGGTTGGCATGGATGGTGACGCCTTCCTGGGCGACTTTATCGAGGACGACACAATCTTGCCGCCTATTGAAGTCGCTGCCCAGGAACTGTTAAAAAACCAGATTGGCGATGCGCTTGACAAACTCACCGAGCGCGAGCGCAAGATCGTGGTATTGCGCTTTGGGTTGCATGACGGCCGTTATCGAACACTCGAAGAGGTGGGCCGTGAATTCGGCATCACCCGCGAACGCATTCGCCAGATAGAAGCGAAAGCGCTGCGAAAACTCCGGCATCCCAGCTATAGCCGGACGCTGAAGGGGTATCTCGACTAACTCTCGGACACTGACTTCAAAAGGGAGGGAACTTTCCCCTCCCCTTTTTTTGCCTCATTCACACGAGATGATGGGCTGTGTCCCAAGTGTTCTGCCCTGATTTTAGCGCGGCTCCAGTTGCGAGAAGATCAGGACGGCGTTGTGCCCGCCGAAACCGAACGAATTGCTCATCACGTGCCGGACCGACGTCTCACGCGCCGCATTAGGCACACAGTCAAGTTCGCAATCAGGATCGGGAGTCTCATAATTGATTGTCGGTGGTAGCGTCTGGGTCTGGAGAGCCATCACCGAGAACGCGGCCTCGATGGCTGGCGCCGCTCCGAGCAAATGCCCTGTTGCTCCTTTGGTTGAAGACACGGGCGGCAAACTGTCACAGTAGACTGACTTCATCGCCTCTGTCTCGAATTTGTCGTTCATTTTAGTCGATGTCCCGTGCGCGTTTAGATACGAGATGTCCCTAGGTTCGAGGCAAGCGCGTTCAAGCGCCAGCGTCATCGCTCGCGCAGCCCCTTCGCCGTGTGGCGCGGGTTGAACGATGTGCGAGGCGTCAGCCGTCGTTGCGTATCCACTGACGACAGCCAGGATTTCCGCATTGCGCGCCGTGGCGTGCTCGAGGCTCTCCAGGACCAAAATCGCGCCACCCTCCCCAATGACAAACCCATCGCGGCCCAGGTCGAATGGCCGGCTTGCGTGTTCAGGATCGTCGTTGCGTGTCGACAGCGCTTTAGCAGCGGCAAAGCCGGACAACGCCGATGGCACGATCGGCGCTTCTGAACCGCCGGCGAGCATTACATCAGCGTCGCCGCGACGAATCGTTGCAGCAGCCTCCCCAATAGCGTGGGCGCCGCTGGCGCATGCGCTTAGCGTTGCGAAGTTAGGACCGCGTGCGCCAATCTGAATTGACACGAATCCGGCAGCCATGTCCGCCAGCATCATGGGGACGAAGAACGCGCTGACACGGCCGGGGCCACGCTCCTGTAGCGTTTTGTAGCCTTCCTCAAAGGTTTCCAGTCCGCCCATGGCGCTGCCGATAATGACGCCCACCCGGTCCGACCTCGCCGGATCGATTTCGTAACGTCCGTGATCCAGGGCCTCGCGTGACGCGGCCATCGCGAATTGAATGTACCGGTCGGTACGGCGCGCGTCCTTACGCTCCAGGTAATCTTCAGGGTGAAAATCGGGTACCTGGGCCGCAATCTTGGACGGATAACCTTCGGC
>JACCZH010000056.1 GCA_013696045.1 Chloroflexia bacterium | reverse complement strand
TGCCCGCCCCTCTCAGTGCTGAGTTGCTGGATGGCGCCCGGGAAGCCTTTACCATAGGCATGACCACAGTCGCCGGTGTCGGCGCCGCAGCGGCTGCCGTCTGTGTGCTGCTCGCCGTCATCCTGCTCCGGAACATGCGGCCCAGCGGCGACGTTCAGGCCGACGATGCCGGCTGCGTCCCAGCGGCCGCAGCCGGGTACAGCTTCAATGAATCGCCCATGACGGCGTCGGACTAGGCTCGTCCTGCCTCACAGTCCCCGGCAATAAGAAAGGGAACACTCATGTTCACGAACACGAAAGCATTCAGCGGTTTCGCGGTAGACGACCCCGAGAAAGCAAGGACGTTCTATGGCGAAACGCTCGGCCTGAACGTGACGGAGGAGTATGGCATTCTGACGCTACACATTACGGGCGGATGGGAAGTCATTGTTTATCCCAAACCGGACCACACCCCGGCTTCATTCACGATCCTCAACTTCCCGGTGGACGACATCGACAGGGCCGTTGACGAGCTGGTCGAGCGCGGCGTGCGCTTCGAGCGCTTTAACGGCTTCGACCAGGACGAGAAGAGCATCTTCCGGGGCGGAGGGCCGTTGATCGCCTGGTTCAAAGATCCCGCTGACAACGTCCTGTCCGTGCTCCAGCATCAGTAAGCGCTTCCTGGCGGATGACATCAACAGGGCTAACCTGCACCTTGCGCACCACGACGTGTCGGTCGTCATCGTCTCGCGGGCGCCTCTCGCGAAACTTCAGGCGTTCAAGCAGCGCATGGGCAGGAAATTCACATGGGTGTCGTCTTACAAGAGCGATTACCAGGTGGCGGTCACAAAAGACGACCTCGAGCAGGGCAAGCAAATCTTTTACAACTACGAGCCATTCGAGCCGGATGGCGAAGGTGAGGCCCCGGCGCCAGCGTGTTCTACAAGGATGAGAATGGCGAAGTCTTCCACACCTACTCATCCTACGCACGCGGAGGCGACATCCTGCTCGGCGCCCACAACTTCCTTGACCTCACGCCAAAGGGACGCAACGAGTCCGAAACCATGAACTGGGTGCGCCACCACGACAAGTATTAGACCGGAACGTCAGACACAAACTGGCACGGTCCCGTCAACGATGACGGGACCGTGCTTCAAAATGGAATGGGGTTATGAGCGGCGGCGCAGTCCCACGAATTGCAGTTCGGCGAAGAGCGCCACCAGCGCCGCCTGGGCGACAATGAATGCCGTCCCCAGGCCGCTTTGGTCAATCCAGCCGGTCAGCAGGAGCAGCAGACTAGCCAGAACCCAGAGCACGTTTATCCCGACGATGGTCGATACTCCCCGTCTGGGGATCGCCTCACAGGTCGCCAGATACAGGACAACTGCCGCAAATGGCGCCAGCATGAGTCCCGTCCAGCGCAGAAACGCGACAGACAGTCCCAGCGGATCACTCAGCGGACCGGCGGCAGTCAGCAGCAGGATGCCGAACACCCCGCTTACAACACCATCGGCCAGCAGCACCTGGCGTAGAGAGAGCGGCCGCGACGTGCTGTCCGTGGAAATCGACGTTCGCATAAGGTACCTCCTCTTGAAAATAAAGCGTTCTGCCGGTCAGTCCGTTGCGTTCCAGACCGCGTGGCGCCCATCGATTACACTGCTGACATCGGTCATACTGTCCTCCAATCGCGCATGGCTGTCTCCAATCCTCATCGAATGCGTTGAGGCCATTGTGATGGGAGAACCTACCGGCGTCGATTACGTCTGAGGTAATGGAAGATGCGCTCGCCTGGCGGCAGGATAGAAACATGTTGAATCAGCAACGTCCGGTAGGAGAAATCTTGCGACACTGGAGGCGGCACCGCCGGGTCTCCCAGCTTGACCTGGCGCTCGACACCAAGGTCTCGGCGCGGCATATCAGCTTCCTGGAAACCGGCCGCTCGCGTCCGAGCCGGGACATGCTGTTGCGCCTGGCTGAGCAGCTCCAGGTTCCGCTGCGCGACCGCAACACCCTGCTGGTGGCAGCCGGTTTCGCACCGGTCTACAACAGAACCCCGCTCGACAACCCGGCCATGAACGCCGCGCGAGCGGCGATAGACCTGGTGCTCAACGGCCACCAGCCCTTTCCGGCTCTGGCAGTTGACCGCTACTGGACGCTCATCGCCGGTAATCAGGCTATCGCCGGTCTACTTATCGGGGTGGCTGCGCACCTGCTCGAAGCACCGGTGAACGTTTTGCGAGTGAGCCTCCATCCAGAAGGAATCGCCCCGCGCATCATCAACCTGGACCAATGGCGCGAACACACCTTTAGCCGGCTTGAGCGCCAGATCGACTCCACCGCCGACCCGGAGCTCATGACACTGTTTGAGGAGCTGCGACAGTACTCAGGTTCCGCCGAGACAGATTCCGGCAGCGACCAGCCCCACGACGGGCCGTATGGCGATTTCGCCATTCCGTTGAAACTCCGCACGGATCAGGGCACGCTCTCGTTCTTCAGCACCACAACCGTCTTCGGCGCGGTCAACGACATCACCCTCGACGAGCTGGCCATCGAATCCTTCTACCCCGCCGACGAAGAGACGGCGAGCGCCTTCGCTATAAGCATCGTCTGATTGCGCCTCCACAGC
>JACCZH010000188.1 GCA_013696045.1 Chloroflexia bacterium | reverse complement strand
GGTTGCTGATTAGGGCGTGTAGAATATTTTACGAACCGTATAAGCTACATATCCCATTAGAACTTTAAAACTAACGAAAACCAAAACCACAAAATTTTTAGCTTGTGCTAAATGACGCAATTTGCTGTAGCACTTCCGTCGGATGGTCGGCCAGAATGAGAGCTGTGTCGCCCGCGCCTATGCTTAGAAGCATCTGGTCGACGGCAGCCACTTCCGATCCCAGAACAAGCATCAGAGGAGGAACAGGGTTGGCCGCAATGCCGGCCTTGATGGAATCCATACGGCCGTTGGCGGAATCATCGTTGTGGAGAATGACGACCCCCCCGAGAGCGCCCAGAATACGTCCAACCTCGCGCGCGTCCTCAGCCGAGAGTGCGGGGAAGCAACCACTGACCACGACGGTGCGCCGGTGCGGTTGATGCTTTATTCCGCGGGCGAGCATCTTGAGTGACCAGGTCTGGGTTGGGGCGTCGACAACAATTTGAGCGCCTTTTGCCTCCACGATGTTACACGCGCCCGGTTGGGTCGCATGCTGAGGTTCGAAATTTCGCAGACTATGGCTGATGACGGCCGGGTTGATACCGAGCTCAAGCGCCATTGACGCCGCTGCCATAGCGTTCTGGATCTGAAAGATGAGAGTGCCGTCGAGCGTTGCCGGGATGTTGGCAACCGGAACGAGCGATTCGTTCGCACGGTAGTCGCCATAAACAATTGAGCCGCCATCCAACCAGACGGCTGAAAAGCCTTCACTCAGGTGTCGTTGCAACACCGGATTCTCGGGGTGCAAAGCGAACAGCACGCCCCTCGCCGCGGTGGTTCGCATCGCGGTCACAATGCTTAGGTCATCTGCATTGCCGACAATGCAGCCGTCATCACGAACTGCCCCGACAACCGACATCAGCGAGCGTTCTTCTAGCTCGGTGGACATTGAGAGCCTGCAACTGTCGTCGTTTCCACAGATTGTGGTGAGTACGGCACATGGATAGGTTCTCGCGGGCAGACCGGCCCCGACAACCATAGTTGCTTCCATCTCCTGGATGACAACGTCCAACTCGCGATATTTCGCGGCCAGTAATACCCTCGACCAAGGACGAAGCTCGCCCTCCATGCGCTCGCCGTCGACGTACACTCCAGACGTGAGCCAGCTCCCGACTGAGCCGCCAGAGTCGCGGATCATTGCGTCAAGCATCCAAGAAACCGTGGACTTTCCGCGCGATCCTCCCACCGCAATCAGCGGCAATACGGTCTTGTTAGGACGCAACAGCGCGTAGGCTTCGCGCGACCTATCTTCGACCGACGACATCTGCGCCATTCTCTCCACCTATCCTGGCGAACGCCTCTGTGCCATTAAACAGCCGGCTGCGTTCAAGCTGCTTGAGAAGATTGCGATACGCGCGAGCCCGGTGCGAGATACGGTTTTTCTCGTCCAAACTGATCTCCGCCATGGTTAGGCCGGTAAACTCCGTTGCATCTGGATCATCAATCTCAAAGTGCGGATCGTAGCCGAAACCGTTCGTCCCACGCGGATCATCGACGATGGCGCCTTCAACTCGACCTGTTGCTACGAACTCCTTGCCATCCGGCATAACCATAGCCACCGCTGAGCAAAATCGCGCGGTCCGTTCGTCCGGGCCGAGACCTGCCAGGAGCTCCGTTAGCTTGCAGTTATTCTGCTCGTCTGTCGCGTGCTCTCCTGCGAACCGCGCCGAGAATATTCCCGGCGCTCCCCCCAGGGCGTCAACGATCAGTCCCGAGTCGTCTGCAATGCCCATCAGGTCTGTTCCAGTTGCGGCGCGCGCCTTGATCAATGCATTCTCTACGAAATCAGATCCGGTCTCGTCCGGTAAGGTCAAACCAAGCTCGCCGGTGGTGACAAGTTCGGCAGATTCGGGAAGTAACGACCGGAGCTCTGACAGCTTTCCCCGGTTAGATGTTGCGACTACGATTCTCATTCGTACTCCATTCCGGCGTGTATTGCGTGTAATATATCTTCCCCAAAGAGATCGACAGCGTTCTTTGTCGTGTTCACGGCAACCTCGATCTCTGAAGCGTTCTTTAGAGTTGCTAGTCCATGTAACACGGCCAGGAGCAGGGAAGACTCGTTGCGCTTCCCTCTCTGGATTTGTGGCGCGAGAAACGGCGCGTCCGTCTCAAGAACGAGCCGGTCAATTGGCACAGTCGCAATCGCGTCACGAATCTCGGTTGAGCGCGGAAAGGTTAATACTCCGCCAATTCCAAGATACAAACCCAAGTCTAAACAGCGTTCAGCATATGTCTGGTTACCAGTAAAACAATGCATGACGCCCGCATGTGGACGCACATCAGCCAGTATGTTTATGACCTCATCTTCGGCCGCGCGTTGATGGATGACGACAGGCAGTCTGAACTCAGCCGCTATCTCTAACTGTGCCACGAACGCACGGCGCTGTTGTGGCGCATTTTCGGTCGAGCGGTAAAAATCCAGGCCAATCTCGCCAATCGCGACTGGCCTGTCGTGTTCGATCTCTCGTCGAAGAGCGGCTGACATCTCGTCGCTCCAGATATCAGCGTCGTTCGGGTGAATCCCGAGCGTTCTCCTCAAAAACCCATGTTGCGAACACAGAATGCTTGTGGTGTTCCAGCGCTCGGGGTTGTAGCCAACCAGCACCATCGCGTGTACCCCGGAAGCCACGGCTCGCTGAAAAACGCGGTCACGATCCTCATCGAACGCTTCCAGATCGAGATGGCAGTGAGTGTCAACGATAGAGATCATTTTACCGTAACGCTCTTGGCCAGATTCCTCGGCTTGTCAGGGTCTAGCCCACGACCGAGAGCAAGGTGATAACCAAGCATCTGGGCCGGCACAACATCAACCAACGGGCTTGCGTCGCCGGATGCCAGCACCGGAATATGCAGGTCGAACACCTCGTCCGGCTCAGGCGACACCCCGATGATAAGACCCCCGCGCGATTTTAGTTCCATCGCTCCGGAGAGGATGTCGGCCCGCGTCTCGTCGTCAGGCACAAACACCAGGCAGGGAGTCCCTTCTTCGATGAGCGCGATCACTCCGTGCTTCAGCTCGCCGCCGGCAAACCCTTCGGCGTGGATATAAGAAACCTCTTTGATTTTCAGAGCTGCCTCAAGCGCCGTGGGGTAGCTCAACCCTCGTCCGATTACAAACATGTTCTTGCTGGATTGAATCCGTTGTGCGACGTCAATCACCCTCTCCATCGTCGGTTCGGAGAGAGCATGTTGCACGCCGGCTGTAGCTCGGCGTAACAACTCGTGCCCCGCATCTTCAGTGCCGTTCAGAATGTGAGCGGTCAGCAAGAGTAGCGCGACCTTGGCAGT
>JACCZH010000018.1 GCA_013696045.1 Chloroflexia bacterium | reverse complement strand
ACCACCCGGAGCGCAGCGGCGTGATCCGCTCGTTCAAGCCGACCGGCCACCGCCACTCGGCTGAGATCATCCAGGAGTTGACCCAAAAGGGTTGCGCCGCTCCGAACATCGCGTTTTCCGCTACCGGCGTGGAGGCAGTGCGCGGCATTCTCGCCACGGCGCATGTCTTTACCCGTGAGCCTGTAACCGACAAGGAAATCTGGCAATTCTACCGGTCGGTTTACAAGGATGAGCCCTTCATCCGGATCGTCAAGGAGGTGGCTGGAATCCACCGCTCGCCGGAGCCCAAGATCCTGAGCGGGACCAACTACTGCGACGTCGGTTTTGAGGCAGATGCGCACGGCAACCGGGTCGTTGTAACGGCCGCCATCGATAACCTGGTCAAGGGCGCGTCCGGCCAGGCCGTCCAGTCCATGAACATTCGCTGCGGATTTGACGAGACGCTGGGACTGGAATTCACGGGATTGCATCCGCTGTAGGAGAAACAATGTCCCAGCTAATCGTCGTTAAGCTCGGCGGTAGCGCCGGGATTGACCAGAACCTGACCCTTGATGACCTGGCCGCCTTGTGGCCCGATCAGCCGGTCGTGTTCGTGCATGGAGCTAACGCCGCGCTGGATGAGTTCATGCGCAGCCAGGGAAAAGAGCCACCGCTGGTCACGTCGGCAAGTGGACAGGTGAGCCGCTACACCGATCGCGAGACGATGGACGACCTGCTGGCGATCTATGCCGGCCGGACCAATAAGCGACTTGTCGAAGGGTTGCAAGCGCGTGGAGTAAACGCCGTCGGCTTGACCGGTCTGGACGGCGGCATTGCCCGGGGCAAGCGTAAGCCGGCGATCCGGGTGGTCGAGGATGGCAAGGCCAGGATGCTGCGCGGCGATTACGCCGGCAGCCTGACCGGGATCGACACTCGGCTGCTGACCCTGTTGCTCGGCAACGGCTACCTGCCGGTTGTTACCCCGCCGGCCTTGAGTGTTGACGGCGAGGCGATCAATGTAGACGGCGACAAGCTCGCTCTCCAGCTCGCTCTTGCCCTGGAGGCGAGGGCTATGGTGTTACTCTCCAACACCACCGGCTTGCTGGCCGACGTCAACGATCCCGCGTCGCTGATCCAGATGATCGACGTGAGCGACAAAGCCAGTATGCAGGACGCGATGAAGGCCGCCGCCGGCCGGATGAAGAAGAAAGTCCAGGCCGGCATCGACGCCGTCCAGTCCGGCATTCCGCTCGTAATCTTTGGCGATGCGCGGCTTGAGAAGCCAGTGAGCAGCGCATTAGCCGGTACCGGTACAGCCCTTACCGAAGAGGGAACGAAAGGCTCGAATTTATGGTCTTGAACACGAACAGCGACATTCTGGCTGTCGACCGCGGCCTGCAACCCGCCCTCTATAACAAGCGTGAGATCGCCCTCGTCCGCGGCAACGGTGTGACGCTCTGGGATGCCGAGGGTAAGAGCTATCTGGACGCGATGAGCAATTATGGGGTCAATGTTCTCGGCCATGCTCATCCAGCGGTAACTGAGGCAATCACGCAACAGGCCGGCACGCTCATTAGCTGCCACCAGTCGTTCGCGAACGATGTGCGGGCTCGGTTTCTGGAGATATTGCTTGCCCTTGCGCCGGAAAATCTCACCCGCGCCTTCCTCTGCAACTCTGGCGCCGAGGCGATTGAAGCTGGCCTGAAGTTCGCCCGTGTTGCGACTGGACGGCCAAACATGGTCGCGGCCCGTGGCGCGTATCATGGCCGCACCGCGGCCGCGTCCGAAGTGACAGGCGGCAAGCACAGCAAGCAGTCGGGCGGCGGCGGAGCTGTCACCCACGTGCCCTATAACAATCTTGACGCGCTTGACGGCGCGGTTGACGATCAAACGGCTGCAATCATCATCGAGCCGATCCAGGGAGAGGGCGGCATCAACGTGCCGGACGATGGCTACCTGTTGGCCGCTGACCAGATCGCCCAACGCAACGGCGCCTTGCTGATTCTGGATGAGGTGCAGACCACCCTGCGCACCGGTGTGGCGTTTGCGGCAGCGCATGACGGTGTCCAGCCAGACATCCTCTGCACGGCTAAAGGGCTTGCCAACGGCGTGCCTATTGGCGCGGCTCTGGTGAGCGACGCTGTCGCGGCTGAACTTGGCGGTGGAATCTATGGCTCAACGTTTGGCGGCAACCCGCTCGCCTGCGCGGCGGGGCTGGCGACGCTCCAAACAATTGAAGCCGAAGGGTTGCTTCCGTCCAGTGTTGAGCTCGGGGAGCAGCTTCGCTCGGGAATCGAAGGGTTGAACCATCCCAGCATCCGCGCGGTACGCGGCCGGGGGCTAATGACCGGCGTCGAGTTCCGTACGCGTGTCACCCCGATCCTGCGTGGACTCCAGGAGCGTGGTGTGCTGGCCCTGCCGGCTGGCAGTCTGGTGATTCGTTTTCTGCCGCCCTTGATAATTCAACCAACCGACGTGGAGTTGATGGTCGAGACGTTGGGGGAGACATTGGCCACTGGCAGTTAACTGTACAGTGCTTGAGTGAGAGTATCAGTAGTGATTTCTGCTTGCCGAATGATCGAACGTAGCGTCCCTGTGGGGAGGTCACGATTGCCATGTACTGGAACAGAAATCAAACGTCCTCCGCCGGGTTTCTTCAGGTAATGATGGCGGCCGCGGAGATGGGAAAGAACAAACCCCGAGCCCTCAATGGCCCGAACGACATCTTTATCGGTTGCCCGGGGGAGTGGGGTCACGAAACGGCAACCTCAAGATGGACGAGTTCGGCATGGTCGCCAGGGGGATCGACTGTAATCCCTTCCAGTTCAGCGGCTTCGAGATAACCTTCTATGGCTTCCTGAGTCATCGCTAGAGCCTCATCACGGGTTTCCCCATAGGTCAAAAGATAGTTCAACGCAGGAACATATGAGACCCAGATTTGCTCGACCGTACCCCATTCGAGAAGGATATGAAATTGGTAACTCATCGTTGCCCTTTCCTTCTGTAACATTGGGTGAAGTCTACGCTAGGCAGTATGACTATAATAGGAGGCAACAGCGTACTGGCTTTCCCTGCGCGGCAGTTGGGCGAATGTCACTAGCGTCGCCAGGCATACTTTAGACCCAACTGTGGAGAATAATGCGACCGCTTGACAGAAGGTTGACGATCTTGTCCAATAGCCCCGCC
>JACCZH010000015.1 GCA_013696045.1 Chloroflexia bacterium | reverse complement strand
ACCGCCCTCGGGCGATCCTGACGTAACCTTCTTCGACGTCACTGCCCACAATGTTCCTGAGCCGTTTGCGACCTATTGGGAAACTCGCGGCGGACTCGCGCGCTTCGGTTATCCGTTAACCGAGGCGTTCCCGGAGCAGTCTGTTGTGGACGGTGTCACCTACTTGACCCAGTACTTCGAACGCGCCCGATTTGAGTATCACCCGGAATACGCTGGATCCGAGTACGAAGTGTTGTTGGGCTTGCTTGGCGTTGAGCGCACCGGTTCGCGTGTCTCGGAGTACCCGTTTCGGCCGGTGGGCCCGGATCAGACACCCGACGGTGGAGCTCACTTTCCAGAGACCGGCCACACCCTTAGTGGCAACTTCCTTGACTTTTGGCTGGAGAATGGCGGACTGCCAATCTTTGGCTATCCCATCTCCGAGCGTTTCGAGGAAGTTTCGGAAACCGACGGTGAGCTACACGTCGTTCAATATTTCGAGCGCAACCGTTTCGAGTACCACCCCAATTTGCCACAGCTGCCGAACGGCGTATTGCTTGGCCATCTTGCGCGCGAGGCACTGCTTGACCGTGGCTGGCTGCCTCGGACTCTCAGTTCGGCCTCGGATGATTGACTTCCTCCAACCGCCCCGGCTCTTCTGAACCGGTACAATCCAGCCATTGACTGGATAAGGCTGGGAGGAGCGAGGTTGCGGAAGACTATCGTAGATTGGCCGAAGGAGATCCTGGATCGCTCGAGATTGCCAATCGCCAGCCGAAGAATTGTGAAGCGGCGTCGATCTTCCTTTTTAGGCGGGTCGATTATCGCGTTCAGCTCATTTTTAATCCTGCTTATTCTGGTGCGCTCGAAGCGTAGTGTCGAGGCCGATCTGGTGGCGACAATGCGGATTCAGAGGATCAAGCATCCCGCCCTCGCGAAGTCGATGGGCGTTGTGTCGTGGATTGGGTTCCGGCCGCAGTCGCTCGTGCTTCCGTTTTCCATTATCACGTTGGCCTGGCTCTCCGGTTTCCGGCGGGACGCCCGCTATCTGGTGTTTGCCTGGCTTGGATCGTTCATCTCATTTACCACCAAGCTCTTGATCCAGCGTCCACGCCCGTCTGGCGAAGGTATTACGGTTGCTGTGGCCAACCTAAAGGACACCAGCTTCCCCAGCGGGCATACTCTGCACTACGTCTCGTTCTGGGGCTTTTTCAGTTACCTGCTCTTTTCAAAGATACGCGGCAAGTGGCTGCGTTTGGGTCCGCTGGCGGTGATGGGCTCGTTCATCGGGTTGATCGGTCCTTCACGTGTCTATCTCGGCCATCATTGGCTCACGGACGTGCTGGCGAGCTACTGCCTTGGCACCGGCTATTTGATGGGCTTGATCGGAATGCACCGGCGTGGCGAGGACGGCTAGGCGACCGTTAATTGTTGCCCATCGTGGTGGATCACCTGCCGAGGTTGATAACTCCCTGGCTGCATTTGAGCATGCGTTGGCAGCCGGCGCGGACCTGATCGAGTGCGATCTACGTCGTTCGGCCGAGGGCACGATCGTGCTCTACCATGACGCTTCATGTGATGGACGGAAGCTCTCAAGTCTTAGCGTGCCCGAAATTCGGGCAATTATCCCAACCTTGCTGACCCTGGAAGAGTTGTTGGACAGGCTGGTCGACGCCGGTCCGGCCGGAAGGCTCGTGCTTGATCTCAAGGAGCGGGGCATCGAGCGATTGCTCATCCCGATTCTTGAGGAGCGGCCCGAGCTGGTGTCCAATGTGCTCGTTTCGACCGTTCACACGATGAGCTTGCGCCGCCTGTCGCAGCGCTTTCCAGAAATACGTCTGGCGCTGTCAAGAGGTCAACTGATCTCGTCGCTGCGGCGCACGGGCTTGCAAGTGGTAATGGCGACGCTGCTTCGTCCGGTGTTTCCCGTGTGGTTGAGCCTGCAGGTACGCTGGTGCGGCGCGACTGCTGTCGCGATGCAGTACCGCTTGATCGACCCGTCCGCCGTGCAGCGTTACCACCGGCTCGGCTGCCGGGCATATTGCTGGACCATTGACGATTGCACCAGTGCCCGGCGGGCAGCGTACGCAGGAGTGGACATGATTGCGACAAATGTACCTGTGGAGTTGCTGCGGTGTCTGGGTAGGGACGAGGAGGGATTGTAGGAACGGGACTCCAAACACCTGGTTCAAATGGATGCGACGGCACGCGTGATCTCGACTCCGCATGAGGCGTCATGATAGCCATCCTGAGGAACGAAGGATCTCCGTCCTGGCTGCATAAAAAGAAGAACAAGAGATCCTTCGTTCCTGAGTGATGACTGAAGAAACAAACATTCTGGCCAATGTGCCCAAGCGGCTGAAACAAAAGGACACCGTTCCCTCGCTCACGAACCCCTCATCCCGCAGGCTCGCGGTACGTATTGGGAGCTTCGTTGTCGTAGCGCCATTCGTAGTAGTGCCG
>JACCZH010000180.1 GCA_013696045.1 Chloroflexia bacterium | reverse complement strand
GCCATGGTGTGTCCTTTCCTGCCAATTACACAATCCCCATGGGCGCGGCCCACAGCCTCGCCCAGCCTGCCCGAAGATTGTAGAGCAGACTCCCGTAGCTTGCGCCGCACACGAAAAGACCGGCGGGGTACACCCCGCCGGTTATGCATGCGTCGACTCCGTGTCCGAGTCGTTTTGTAATGTACTCCGCACGACGACAAGATCGTGCTAATCCCGTCCCCAACCGTTCCTTCCGGAACCAGGCTGGTCACCCCCGTGTTGACGGTTCTTCACCAACGACGCGCCAGGATGTTTCCTTCTTCCAGCAACCGCTGGGTCCAGTAACGTCCATACATTTGCAAACGTCGTCGCTCGTGCGGAGAGCGAAACCTAACGAACACCTCATGGACACGCTCACATTCGGATTTTTGAACCGCCGCCGGACCTTGGAGAGCATGATGCAGCCAAGCTGTATCCCCTCTTCTTCGATCACCTGCCGCGGTCCCCTCTCCACGTGAACCGCCCGTAACTCGGACTCGGACTCGGAACGCGACAGCCGTGCTGGACGACTCATCAGCTTTTCCGTTCCGTTATGGATCTATCGCAGACAACCCCTTGGCCGTCTATGGTTGTGCGCGTAATCGTGTCGTAATTTTTCTCTTACACGCGCTGCGCGTCACCCAGCCGTCAACAACCCACTGTGCTGCTATCGAGTTGAACGGCGCGCGTGCGGCCATTATACGGTAGATTGGCCTTGTTGTCGGGATGGTCCGACAATGAATCGAAGAGGAGCGACAGAGTGGCACTTGTTCAAGGCACGGCACAGCAGAAAATCGAGCGAATCGTTGCCCTAACCGAGGGGCAAATTGGTGTCGCGGCGTGGCCGGTCGGGGCTCCCGAGCAGGCTATCGGTGTCGACATGGACAGCCTCTACCCGACCGCGAGCACGTTCAAGATCCCGATTCTCTACTCGCTCTACCGCATGGCCGACCGAGGCGAGGTGTCACTGGACACACGCATACCAATTACCGACGAGCACCTGACGCCCGGTTCCGGAGTGCTGCAACATCTGCGAACCGGAATAGAGCCCTCGATCTACGATCTGGCGATGCTGATGACTATCGTTAGCGACAACCAGGCCACAGACATTCTGCACACCATGGTCGGAGCCGACCGCATTCATGCCAACCTCGATGAGCTCGGGCTGACCCACACTCGCGTGCCGCTAAGCTGTCGCGCATTGCTCTTCAGTATGGTTGGCTTGGACCCCAACAATCCCGAGCATACCTACGACATGTTTCAGGAACGAGGCCGCGCCCAGAAGTATGACCACTCCGGAACCGCGTTTTCCGACAAGGAAGAATCTGGCAACGATCTCACCACACCACGGGAGATGGCTCAACTGTGTGAGTACATTGAGCAGGGCAAGGGACTCAGCGAGGCAAGCCGCGAGGACGTTATTGACACTTTGCGCCGGCAGCAATTGAACAACCGGATTCCGGCCGGCTTACCGCCGGGTACAATCTCCGCTCACAAAACCGGCTCGCTCAAAGGTGTGCGCAACGACGCCGGCGTCGTGTACGCGAAACATCCCTACGTCATCTCGCTCTTCTCCAAAAACCTGGCCGACGAGCGCGCGGGTGAGAATAGCCTGGTAGATATTTCGGCTGCCATCTGGCAAGCATTTGGAGGAGAGTAAGCGTGGCGGAGAGTTCAGGCGCACTTGAAGGAGTGCGCGTTATTGACCTGACACGGGTGATGTCCGGCCCATACTGCACGATGATGCTCGGCGACATGGGGGCCGACGTCATCAAGGTCGAGCTACCAGGAAAAGGAGACGACACGCGCGGTTGGGGGCCGCCATTCGTCGAGCGGCCCGGCGTGCCGAGGGAGTCCGCCTACTACCTCTCGGTCAACCGCAACAAGCGTTCGATCGAGGTGGACCTCAAGAGCGACGAAGGACGCGAGATTTTCTGGAAACTGATCGATAGTGGCGATGTGCTGGTGGAGAACTTCTCACCCGGCACGATGCAGCGGCTCGGCTTAGGGCCGGACGAGGTGCTGGCCCGCAAGCCCGAACTGGTCTATTGCTCAATTTCCGGCTTCGGCCAGACCGGCCCGGCCAGCAAGCGCCCGGCCTATGATCTCATTATCCAGGGCATGAGCGGCATGATGAGCGTCACCGGCCCGCCGGACGGTCCCACCAAGCTGGGCGTGCCCATTGCCGATATCGCGGCAGGCATGTTTGGCGCGTTCGCAATCGTCTCGGCCCTCTTCCACCAGCAGCGCAGCGGCAAGGGACAGTACATCGACACCTCGATGCTCGGCGGTCAGGTGGCGCTGCTCTCCTACCAGGCGGCGATCTACTTCGCGACCCGTGAGGTTCCCCCGAGTACCTGGAACGCCCACCCTATCGTCGCGCCCTACCAGACCTTCCCAACACACGACGGCTTCGTCAACATCGCCGTCGGCAACGATGGCCTGTGGGCCAAGTTCACGGCAGCCATGGGTCTCGAAGACTACCGCGACGATCCCCGTTTCAAAGACAACGAAGGCCGCATCACTAACCTGGCCGAACTGGTCGAGGTTGTCGAACAGGCCTTCTCAACCCGGACCACCGCCGCCATCGTCTCCACCCTCGACCAGGCCGGCGTGCCATCCGGCCCAATCTACACCCTTCCCGAGGTCTTCACCGACCAGCAAGCCCAGCACATGCAGATGGAACGCACTATGAATCACCCCACCCTCGGCGAGATCTCCACCACCGGCTTCCCCTTTGCGATGTCGGATAGCCCCGCGTCAGTCAGGCTGCCGCCGCCCCTGTTGGGCGAGCATACCGAGGAGATTCTGCGGGAACTCGGGATGTAACGGTCATCCAACCCAAGATCAATAGATATTCCCCTGGTTCGTGCGAGACAGCCAACGAGCCAGGGTAGTTCTGCGCGCCCGTCGATCACGGGACACATCGGCCCTCAATCGGGACGGCTGCCTCATGCCTGCGGGACATCGGGACGCATACGCTGCATCTTGTCGATTGCGACCTGATTCAGAGAACGCAGAAAGGGCAGCGCACATGATGCAGCAGCGAGCACAGGCCGGCACGACCGGGGAACGACGAAAGAACGGGACGGTTGATCTTGTCCGCTGGGGCTGGCTTGCGGCCATCCTGGCTGGGGTGGCATTTGTGGTGGAAGGTGTTATCTATCTCATAGAGCCGGGCCGGCTGCAAGAACCTGTGTTGCTTGCCGGTTACATCCTCGTAGCCATTGGCCTCGCGGGATTCCATGCTCTGCAGAAGGACAAGGCCGGACGTCTCGGCCAAGCGGGATTCTATCTCAGCGTTGCCGGATCGGTGGCTGCGGCTGTTGC
>JACCZH010000535.1 GCA_013696045.1 Chloroflexia bacterium | reverse complement strand
CCATCGTGTTGTGGGGAAGACGTCCCAGCGGGACGTCTCTACCGTGAAATCGTGCTTACGCCGCCTCTACCACATTTCCATCGTCGTTAATCTCGCGTCCGGTCAGCGCGATGAAGGTTTCCTCCATCGTCGGCGCCAGAATGCCATCACGCTCGGCGACAAGCTGCTTGAGCTCCTCAGCGGTGCCGATCGCGACCAGCCGGCCGTTGTCGACCACGGCGATCCGATCGCACAGCCGCTCAGCCTCGTCCATATCGTGCGAGCAGAGGATGACCGTCGCGTCATGGTTATCTCGCAGATCGCGCACAAACTTCTGGACATCCTGCTTCGAGCGCGGGTCGAGCCCGGTTGTCGGCTCGTCCAGCAACAACAGCACCGGCGCGGTCAGGAACGCTCTGGCAATGGCAACCTTCTGCTGCATACCGCGCGACATCTGCTCCAACGGCGCTCCCACTCTGTCCTCCGGGATGCCAAGCTTGACCAGGATCTCGGTGATCTGTGGCCGCAGCTCCTTGCCGTGGCCGCCGTAGAGCCGCGTCGAGTAGAGCAGGTTCTCGATGGCCGACAGCTTCTTGAAGAATGAGGCCTCGACCGAGACACGGTTAATCAACCGCTTGACCTCATCCTCATCCTTGCGCACGTCGTACCCAAAGATCGAAATCTCACCTTCGTCGGTGATAAGCAGGGTCGACATGAGCCGGATCAGGGTTGATTTACCTGAGCCGTTCGCCCCCAGAATGCCGAAAATCTCATTGCGCTGAACGTCGAACGTCATGTTGTCCAGCGCCTTCACAACCTTCTCGCCTTCAACCGGCTTGCGCGAGAAGAGCTTCTTCTTCGGCTTCTTGAAGGTTTTCGAGATACCGCGCACCGAGACGGCAGCTTCCTTCTGACGGTCGCGCAGCAAAACGTGTTGATTGATGTTCACATGCACCTCGCGTTCCATCGTGGCAGTCGCGCCAGAAGCGGCTTCCGCTGCCACGCCCGACGCCCTCTGGACGTCGATGTCACGCTCGTCCCTGGTTGTGTATGTCACCTTCTTGACCGTTCCTTTACCTTCAAATCCAACAACGAACCTGAGATGGTGGAATAACGCTACGCCAGCCAGGCAGCCAGTTCATCGGAAGAATGTCGCAGACAACAAAAAACCGCGGTGGAAACCCCTGCGTGCATGGGGACCGTCCGCGGCATCTATTGAAACTGGCGACGTTAGGGAGTCAACAGTTCCGTTCCGAAGACAGACCTCTGCAAGGCCCACGGGCACCGTCCGGTGCGCCGTTGAACCCAACGATGGCGCGCAGACGGCGGAGGCCACCGCTCAAGCGGCCCTCTTCTGTCTTGTTGTGCACCATTCGGTCCATCATCGGCTCGTTTCTTTCGTTGCATGACCCAACCTGGGCCACACTGGCAACTTGGACAGTGTAATGATGTCGTGGGTGAAAGTCAATAGACCGTGTTGATGATCACGAAACACGTTACCGCAAACCATCGAAGGAGATGTCGGGGGCGACGCCCGGTTCATCGCGGCTCCGGCTACCTTTGGCACGGTCTATCGTCTTCAGGCAGATGTTAGTCCTGGCGAAAGAATGTCACAGGCAACCATGCACGGTATCAAGACCGGTTTTCATCGCGTTCACGCACAGCTGCGACGGCCTCGTCAATCGCGTCGCTAATCTCCTCCTCTGTGTGCCCACACTCAAGAATCTCCTGCCGTGCCGAGGCGAAATAGCCGTAGAGTTCGCGAAACCATGAGGACCCCTGAGTCGTCTCGCCCTCTCTCGTGAGCCGATTTGCTAGTCAATAAACACATCAGCCGGCAATCCAAACCGCGAGCCAAGCTCTCGAACGTGTCTCAAGTTTAGCCGACGCTTACCGCTGAGTACTTCGGAGACAATCGACTTCGTTCCAAAGACATCGACGAGGTCGGCCTGCTTGAGATCGTTCTCCTCCATCAGATGCCGAAGCACATCCACGCCGCGTACATCGGGAAGCTGCACATGCTCACTCTCATATGCTTCGACAAGCTGTCCCAGCGCATCCAGATATTCCTGTTCGCCCTCCGTGAGGTGTGGCCTGTCAAGCAAGTCGTCGATCACCGCGATCGATGCGTCGAGTTCCGCGTCATCGCGAATCCGTTGTAGCGGGAATGCCTTGACCATCGCCAGATATGTTTCGTCAATCTCCGATATTCGTGCCATGGTGGCCATA
>JACCZH010000508.1 GCA_013696045.1 Chloroflexia bacterium | reverse complement strand
GTGTGCGTGGTGGTTCGTTGGCTGCGTGAATGGTGACAGATTTGTTCTCTGGATCAACATACCAGACGACCTGAACTCCCGCGTTGAGGTAGGTAAGCAATTTGGTCGTGATCTGTCCGGGGCGCTCCGACGGTGAGATGACCTCAACGACAAGGTCAGGCACGAGCTCCATGAATGTAGCTCCGGGCCCTTCCGCTGGGAAGCGGTCGGATCGAACGACTGACACATCTGGGGAGAGGACGACATCAGGATCGCGACCAAGTATGTAGCCTGCGCTTGACTCGAACACCGTGTGTGATGGGTCATCACGTGCGAACGTCCAGAGATGCCCAAAGATCACCCCCGTGATCTGAGAATGTTTCCCGCTGGCTGGCGACATGCAGACTAACTCTCCTATGATCAGTTCGCAAAATTTCGCATCCTCGCCCATATCCAGGAGATCATCGGCGGTCATGAGTTTGGTGGTCGCCATGGTGTGTCTCCCGATTCGTTAGGAAAGCAATGCTAGACGAAGATATCAGCGATCAGTAGCCGGAATCCAGGCAGGACGTCACCCCCATCCAGCTCATCGTCTTCACCCAGGATGCGCGCTGTACGGTCGGGGATGTAGACGTGAATGCTCTTTGTCGATGGGTAGATCAGCCAAACGAGCTTTACTCCGAGGTCGAGGTACTGCATGACTTTGTCGTTGACATCGCTTGAGCTATCCGATGGAGAGACAATTTCAACCACCAGGTCTGGAGCGAGCTCAAGAAAGGCCCGTCGCTGTTCCTTTGGTGGCAGGCGATCTGCACGGACGTAGGCGAGGTCGGGGGCGCGAACAACATCAGGGTTGCGGGCCAGAATGAATCCCGTGTCCGCGCCGGACGCCTTGCCGAGCCTGTTCTCGGCGAGGTAGTTACCAACGCGCCTCGTGATTTCCACCCCAATCTCACCGTGTTCCCATCCTGCTGGCGCCCTGCGTATCAATTCTCCTTCAACGAGCTCGTAGCGACACTCGTCCTCTTCCATGAGCCAGAGGTCTTCGGCGGTCATCAGGTTGGTCGTTGCCACGGTCGGCTCCTGGTCCATTGGAACATTGAGATTAGCTAGATGATACCGCGAACTAGGATCTTGAGATGAAGCTATTGCCTACTAAACGAGTTCTAGATAGAGTACTCATAATAGTACTTAGAAAGGTGCACAGTCATGAGAACAATACCGGCGCGCGAGATTAAACGACGTGGCATCAGCGCCGTTGATGAGGATCTGGTCGAAGGGCCGATACACGTCATCAAGAATGACACTCCGACTTATGTCATCATGAGCGAAGCGCACTATGCGGATCTGGTCGAAGGGTATCGGGAAGCCTATGTTGCCCGTGTCAAGGCATCGTTGGAAGACGTTGAGGCGGGGCGATTTACGCGCGGCACCGCCCAGGATTTGATTGATGAGCTTGGCCTTGAGCCGTAATGTACGACTTGATCTGGTCTCCTCGCTTCAGACGAAGGATGGCAAAGGTCCAACGCGCGCATCCTGATCTGAGGCCGAGGTTGGCGCGTGTCTTACGAGATTTGGAAAAGGATCCTTTTCAGCAGCATCTGCGTTTTCACCGACTCCAAGGTGAACTTGACGGTTTGAGGTCTCTCAGCGTCACGTACTCATACCGGATGGTTCTCACTATCGAGATCACTGAGAAAGAGATCGTCTTGCTCGATATCGGAACCCACGATGAGGTTTACGGCCAGGGCACGCTTATATCAGATTTTGAAGCACCGCATCCCCCACTTCCGTTGTCGTCGCCTTCCCGCCAAGGTCCGGCGTGACCGTTCCGCTAGCCGTCGTCGCGTCGATGGCCCGCATCACCTGAGCGGCTTCGTTACCCAGGCCGAGGTGGTCCAGCATCATTGCGACGCTCCAGATGGCGGCGATGGGATTGGCAATGCCTTTGCCGGCGATGTCGGGGGCGGAGCCGTGCACCGGCTCAAACATGCTAGGGTAGCGTCGCAGAGGGTCGATGTTGGCACTGGCGGCGATGCCGAGGCTGCCGGCCAGCGCGCTGCCCAGATCTGAGAGGATATCCCCGAAGAGGTTTGATCCCACCACGACATCCAGCGTCTCCGGCCGCAGCACAAAGCGCGCGGCCATGGCGTCCACCAGCCAGGCTTCGGTCTCGACCTGTGAATACTCAGCTGCGATCCTGTCGAAGACTTCGTCCCAGAGCACCATGCCGTATTGTTGAGCGTTGCTTTTGGTGACGCTGGTGACTTTCTTGCGTGGGCGGCTCATGGCCAGCTCGAAGGCGTAGCGGATGATGCGCTCGCAGCCTTCCTCAGTGAACAGGGCTGCCTGGATTGCTACCTCTTTGCCCGGTCCACGTCCGACCAGATTACGCCCGCCGATGCCGGCGTATTCGCCTTCAACGTTCTCGCGCACCACAATCCAGTCGATTGTTTCAACCGTCGCGTTGCGCAGCGGGCTTTCGATGCCCGGCAGGAGTTTTACCGGACGCACACAGGCGTACTGGTCGAACCCCTGGCAGATTGCGAGTCTCAATCCCCAGAGGCTAATGTGGTCCGGAACGCCCGGCCAGCCGACCGCGCCGAAATAGATGGCGTCGAAGTCGCGTAGGTCGTCGAGAGCGTCGTCATCCATCATCCGGCCGGTTTTCAGATAGTGATCACAACCCCAGGGGAAGTGTTGATAGTCGAAGGCAATGTGTCCACTGGACTGTGCTGCGAGGGCATCCAGCACCCGCAAGCCCTCCGGCACAACCTCGTTGCCAATGCCATCCCCGGGGATAACAGCGATCCGGAATGTCTGCGTCATGGTTCTGTTTCCCCCTTCGTGGCGTGGATGTATCGACAAGGCAGTATAGTACGGACATCGACCTGCCTGAAGAATAAGGAGTAGAGGATGCAGCCAAACAAGACAAAAGCCGCTCTGAAGGCCGGACAGGCCGTAACTGGTCCTATTCTGGCCGAGACGCGCTCGATGGGGATCGTCAAGCTGATGGCGGCGGCCGGCTATGACTTCATCTTTATCGACACCGAGCATGGCATGTACGGCATCGAGACCGTGGCGAACA
>JACCZH010000486.1 GCA_013696045.1 Chloroflexia bacterium | reverse complement strand
ACATTGAGGAGTTCTATCTTTACGATCATCTCATCGATTCGGGAGTGCAACCAGCGTCCGAGCGTCCGGAAGACATCGTTCTAAACCGCCTTACCGCAGAGGACGTCTTGAAGGCACTGGATTCATTATCCGAGGAATTCCGGCACGTGGTCTTGCTGGCCGACGTCGAGGGCTTTACGTACCGGGAGATTGCCGAAATTCTGGATATCCCTGTTGGCACCGTCATGTCTCGGCTATACCGCGCTCGCCGGCGGCTTCAAGGATCGCTCTACGACTTCGCCGTGCAATCTGGATACATCAAGGAACGCTCAGACAATGATTAACTGCGAAGAAGCCGCCAGAAAGCTCTACGAGTATCTCGACCGACAGCTTACCGACGCCGAAGCAGCGGAAGTTCGAGAGCATCTCGAGCGATGCCCCCCATGTCTTGATTACTATCGGTTTGAGGAGGGTGTCCTCACGCGCGTTGGCCAAGTATGCAGGGAGGTTCAAGTCCCCTCGGCGCTTGTGGAACGAGTTCGTAAGATGTGTGCCGAGTCTCAGAGCAGAAGTTAACAGTAGCTCTCCCTCTTTAACCGCGAATACCTCATGGCACATCAGCGACGCATCAGGCCGGGCCAGCATCCGCCCATTGTGGAGGCCAAATACCCTTGTTATACTCGGGAGAAGAAGAATGTGACTCCTTTCACATACCGGTAGCCGGTGGAATCACGACCAACTGAGTCACCCGAGCGGAGGGATTACCACACTTGGCGCAAGATGTAGATACAGCCGTGAACGCGGCTGACACCGATCGGGTACGAGCATTACTCCGGGATAATTTTCAGCCGCAAGATCATGAGGAGGCCCAGGAGCTCATTCTTGGCGCTCTCCAGGATGTGCAGCATTTGTTGGGCTGGGTACCGCTCTGGGCGACGCGGCTCGTCGCCGAGCACCTCGGAGTCAGCGAGAACCGTATTTACGGCCTGTTGACCTTTTATGCTGACTTTCGAACATCGCAACCGGGCCACCACTTCATGTTGCTCTGCCACGGTACCGCGTGTTTCGTTGGCGGGAGTCAGAACCTTATCAACGAGCTACGCGACCATTATGGGATTGCGGACAGTGAGACGACGTCCGACGGCGAGCTAACCGTGCAAGTTGTGAACGGTTGCTTGGGTGTGTGCGATCTCGCACCGGTTATCCAGTTTGATCACCAGAACTATTACGGAAAGCTGGACGTCGAGAAATTTAACGAAGCCATCGCCGAAGTGATCCGACAGGGACCAGTGGAGAACCATCATGAAGCTCACTAATCGATCCCAGTTTGATCAGTTGGTTACCACGGCCACCGACGCGTTTAGTCAGTTAAGCGATGGCACCAAGTGGGTTATCAGCGTTGGCATGAGCGAATGCTCCTTCGCGAAGGGCGCGAAGGACACGTTTCAGGCACTGAATCTCGGCATCACGATGGGCAAGGTAGATGCCACGTTGCGTCAGGTTGGTTGCGGTGGCTGGTGCTGGGCGGAACCATTTATAACGGTATCCGGACCCGCTCATCCACCCATCATCTACGCTAACGTGAACGCTGACGATGTTCCCGAACTCATGCAGAGCATCCAACATGGTCAGCCGCACGGTTCCGCGCTGGGCGTCATCGCCGACCAGCCGTTCGGAGATATTCCTTCGATTTTTGATGATCCGTTTTTCGGCAAGCAGCGCAGGATTCTGTTGCGTGAGTGCGGATTTATCGATCCTTACTCCATTGAGGAATATATCGCCAACGGTGGATACTCAGCCTGGACGAAGGCCCTGTTCGACATGTCCCCGGAAGAGGTGATCGAAGAGGTTAAAACAGCCAACGTTCGTGGACGAGGTGGAGCGGGCTTTCCCGCCGGGATTAAATGGGAGAGTGGCCGTCGCACTCAGGCTTGGCCGAAGTATGTTGCATGCAACTCTCATGAGGGCGAGCCGAACGTGTACAAGGATCGCCGGCTTATCGAGAGCAACCCGCATCTTGTACTCGAAGGCATCATGCTTGGCTGCTACGGTGTTGGGGCCGAACGCGGCTATAACTACGTTGGCGGCGAGCACATCCTGGCGGTCGAACGATTCAAGCATGCCGTCGCCCAGGCTTACGAATACGGGCTGCTCGGCGAAAACGTTCTTGGAACAGGTCTTACATTTGATGTTCGCACCCGCGTCGGGGGCGGCGCTTACATCTGCGGCGAAGGTTCCGCCATGATGTATTCCATCATGGGCGAGCGCGGACAGCCACGCACCAAGCCGCCTCGCAGTGTCGAGGAAGGTCTCTGGCGTCGTCCAACAGTGCTAAACAACACCGAAACACTCGCGTCCGTGCCCTCAATTATCCGCAACGGCGGCGAGTGGTTCGCTGGCATCGGAAACGAAAAAAGTACCGGCACCAAGCTCATCACCATGCAGGGTCCACTGGCGCGGCTCGGCCTGGTGGAGATTGAGATGGGCGCCTCTCTGCGGGAGGTTATTTTCGATATGTACGGTGGCATGGCCGAGGGCAAGGTCCTCAAGGGCGTGCAGACCGGTGGTGTCTCTGCCGGCCCCCTCGTCGAGAGCCAGCTCGATGTAGGTCTCGATTTTGATTCAATGAAGCCGCTTAATGGCATGCTTGGATCCGGCGGCTTCGTGATCTTTGACGAGTCTGTTGATGCCGTCGAGTTCGCGCGTTACCTTATGGCTTTCAACCGCTACGAGTCGTGCAGCAAGTGTACCCCTTGCCGCTTGGGTAACCCGGCGCTGGTTGAGATCGTCGACCGGATTCTTAACGGAAACGGCCGAATGTCTGATTTGGACCTCATTGAGCGCACCGCCAACCATGTCATCGGCTTGTCGTTGTGCGGACTCGGACAGGTTGCGCCAGTTCCCTTGCAGGGCATGATCGAGCATTTTCGCGCTGACTTCGAGTCCAAGATGGTTAATGAGACCTCGGCTCCGCCGCGGGAACCCATGCTGGTACATGCCGCGGACGACTAACGGCGCACACGCTCCGACGCGGCTAGAACGACACTTCCGATTACGAGTGTGCCGCCGCCCAGCTGATAGACCGTCAACGTTTCATTGAGCACGATGAAAGCCAGTCCTACCGCCAGGACTGGCTCAATCGTCGTAAGCAGACTGGCCCGCGGCGGCCCAAGTTTGGATAATCCCCAGGTGTAGAGCACCATCGGCACGAGTGTCGTCAGAATGCCAGTGACACCAACCATCCAGGCAATCGCGGTGAATCCAGGTATGGACGTGCCGTCGACAACCAGCTTCACGGTCCATGCAGTCAGCGCGCCAACCGACTGGGACATAGCGACGACCACGAGCGGATGGTAACGCGTTAGCAGGAATTGCCCGACCAGGCTGTATGATGCATAGCCCGTTGCGGCGAGAATCCCAAGAGCGATCCCTGCCACCTGAAACGTCTCGCCGCCGGTAATGACACCCGATACACCAACCACCCCGCATAGCGATAAACCAAGAGCGATGCATTGAACCCTGGTAATACGATGCTTGAATGCCAACCACGAGCCGAGTGCCACGATTGATGGTGCGAAGTACAACAAAACCGTGCCGACGGCCACTCCGGCAACCTCGAACGTATAGATCAGCGCGATATTGAATCCAGTGATACTCAGCATGCCTGCGCCAAGGAGTGGTATCACCTGACCGCGCGAGCGCACCCCCCGGATCTGACCTCGCAAAGTGGGCCGCAGCATCACATAGATCATCATCGCCAACGCTGCAGTCGATGTTCGAAAAGAGATCAGCGTTAGCGGCGACACGTCAAATTCATCGAGTATAAGACGGTAGGCGACTCCGATCAGGCTCCAACAGGTAGCCGCCAACAGCACCGCGAGCACCGCCAGACCATGCGGGTGGCGAGCCTCGGCTGGATCTAACTCAGTTCCTTGCTCAGGGATTTCGAGGTTAAGCGAGGCTGACGGTTTGACCAACGCCTCTCGATTCAGCTGCCTTGAGTGCCGCGGACGCAACGATCATGTCCTGGATCGCGTTACCAACCGATTTGAAGAAGGTCAACTGGTCAGGATTTTCACGACCGGCGGCTGAACCTAGCACCAGGTGGCCGAGTTCGGTTTGTATCTGGCTCTCGGTAATGACGCCGCGTTGCAGAGGCTGGATAATGTCACCTGCCTCGTGCAAAATCGCTTCAACCGCGTCGACAACGATCCTGGCGCGCGCAACGGTTGCGTCAGGTATCTCCTGCATGTCCGGCGTAAATGCACCAACGCCGTTGATGTGCGTCCCCGGCTGAATCCAGTTGTCATCAAAGATCGGTGTCCGTGAGGTGGTAGCGGTGCAGACAATATCCGTCCCTTCGAGTGCTTGTTCTGCTGTCTCGAATCCGTGTATCAGGGCCGGAGAATCCTCTATCCAACTACTCAACCTTGCGGCGAAGGACGCCGTCGCTTGTTGAGATGGGTCGACCACGCGAATCTCTTTGATGCGCCGAACACTGCATACTCCCGCAGCCTGGGTCACTCCCTGAGCGCCCGCGCCGATGATGGTGAGGACGGAAGAGTCGCTGCGAGCCATGAAATCGGTCGCGGCGCCCGACACAGCGC
>JACCZH010000462.1 GCA_013696045.1 Chloroflexia bacterium | reverse complement strand
TGAGCTGTAGCTGTAGCCGCTCTTCGTCACGCCGGTAACCTGCACTGAATAGGTGCCCTTGCGGGTAATGCTGCGAGAGAACGAGGCATATCCGGAGCTGTTGGTTGAGGCGCTGCTGGTCAGCGTCGCGCCGTTTGGATCGGTGTACCTGATCGTCACTTTCGCTCCGCTAATTACTGCGCTTCCCGACTTGATGTAGACACGGGAGCTTATTCGAGCGCCGTTCGAGGTCTTGGTGGACGAGAGCGTGATGTTGCTGACGCTCATGCTCTTGGTGCTCGTGGTTGGCGCTGACACGGTGATCGAGCGCGACTTGGCGTTGTTGCCGGCGTTGGTGTCGTTGGCTAATGAGGCAGTTGCTTTCAGGGTGTGAGTGCCGGTTGCCGTCGACGTGGTGGTGGCCCAGCTGAAGCTCACTGTTGTGCTCGCTCCAGGTCCAAGCGTGACACTCTTTGTCTGGCTCGCGCCACCAGGGGATTCGTTAAAGATCACGCTGATGGTCTCGCTCGCCGAGCCATTGTTGCGCACCCCCGCGGAAACGGTCACGCTGTTGCCTCTGGTCACGCTTGATGGCGCGGAAATCGAGGTGACTTCGGCATCCCGTGTCACCGGGGCAGAAACGGCGATCGTGCGCGATTTGGCGTTGTTACCGGCATTGCTGTCGTTTGCCAACGCCGCGCTGACGGTCACGGTATGGTTGCCGGTCGCGGTTGAAGTCGTTGTCACCCAGTTGAAATTAACGGTGGCGCTCGCGCCTGCCGCCAGGTTGACGTTCGTCGATTCGTTGGCGCCGCCGGGTGATTCGCTGAACGTAACGTTTACTGTGGCGGCGACTGCTCCATTGTTGCGGACGCTTGCTGAAACTGTCGCGGTACCGCCCTGAGTCACGCCGGACGGCGCGGATATTGAGACTGTTTCGGCGTCAATGAGTGCGGGCAGCGGATCTGGTTCCGTTGGAGGTGGAGTGATGCCCCGATACAGGGAGACATCGATCAGCGGCTCCTTGGAACTGTCCCGGTCGCCACTCCAGGCGGAGCTACTGCCGGTTGACATGAGTCCGTTGCGCACCTGTGCGGGTGATGAGCTTGGGTTGGCAACCAGATAGAGCGCGGCGGCTCCGGCCGCGTGTGGGCTGGCCATGCTCGTGCTACTATAGCTGGCGTAGCCGCCGGGGACGGTTGACAGGATATTCACTCCGGGCGCGATAACATCCACGTCGGCGCCGAAGTTCGAGAAGGATGCCAGCGTGTCGTCGGCCCCGGCCGAGGTTCCAGCGCCAAGTCCTCCCGGTTTACCGTCGGTATCGACCAGCGCCGAGACGGTGATGACCTCGTCGTACATGGCCGGGAAGTAGCCAGCGGCGTCCTTGCCATCGTTGCCGGC
The DNA here is from genome assembly GCA_013696045.1 of Chloroflexia bacterium. Classification (GTDB taxonomy): domain Bacteria; phylum Chloroflexota; class Chloroflexia; order Thermomicrobiales; family CFX8; genus JACCZH01. The sequence goes on along the minus strand of JACCZH010000462.1, from coordinate 2,115 downwards.
TGCCACGGTGTACGTCACTCCGGCCGCCACCGAGTTACAGATCGCCTGGTGAATCGAGTCGCGGAGCGTCTTGCCGCAATTGCCATCATCGGCTACCGAGGCGACCCCTCCCAAACTCATGTTGGCGATTTTAATGTTGGTCGTGCTGAGGTTCTTGGATATCCAGTCAATGCCACACAAAATCCAGGAGCCATAGCCACTGCCCTGGGCATCGAGGACTTTCACCGACCAGATGCGCGCGCCGGGCGCAACGCCAACGACGCCCGAATCGTTGTCGAGCGCGCCGATCGTGCCGGCCACGTGCGTGCCGTGCCCGTTCTGGTCGTTGTATGTGCCGCTGCCGGTGCAGTCGACGCCGCCGACGACGTTGAGGTCAGCGTGTGGGCCGCTGCCGGTGTCAATTACCGCCACATTGATGTTGACGCGTTCGTCAATGCCGTCAATTTTGGCGTCCGGGTTGGAGAGCGCTCCAATGCGGGTGATGCCTGTCGGCGTTGTCTGGGCGCTGGTCTGAACCACCGGGTCTTGCATGACATTCAGCACGAGCGGGTTTCTGGCCAGTGCCTGCGCGGCTTGTGGAGGCAGCTCAACCGCGAAGCCGTTGATAACGCTTGAGTACTTCTGAAGCACCGTCGATGCCCGTGGGTCCAGCGCCTGAGCGATGAGCTGGTCTACTCCTGCGGCGGGCACAAGCTGGACGATGTAGCGTTGCGGCGGCTCGTTCTGGCCGGAGGATTGCGCCGAGGCGACGCTCCAGTTTGGGACCAACAGGGCCAGCACCAGCCCAATAGCGATAACAGCATGTCGAGTGGACCGCATCTGTCGCATTCTCCGGTTCTCACGCCTCGCCAGGAGACGGTAATGGACTAACCTTAAAAAGTTCAGGTGACAGTATTCTGCACTATATGTGTGCCTCGTAGACAGGGCCAAGAAGTCCAGAGAATGCAAGTACTCTCCCGGCTTTGCCGGTACGATCGGCGGTCGATTCTACACATACGCGTTATCATTGATGCTGGCGCGCGGAAATGCAAGCGCAAGGAAATCCACAGCAACCCAGAAACGAAGAGGCACATGTTTGAAACACTAACTGACCGTCTCCAGAGCACCTTTTCGAAAATGTCCAACAGCGGCAGACTTACCGAGGCAAATGTCGATGAGGCGATGCGCGAGGTGCGCCGGGCACTGCTCGAAGCCGACGTCAATTTCAAGGTCGTGCGCGAGTTTGTCGCGGCGGTGCGCGAGCGCTCGGTTGGCCAGGATGTCCTGACATCCCTCACACCGGCCCAGACTGTCATTTCTATCGTGAATGAAGAGCTCATCAAGATTCTGGGCGACGAGCGCGTGCCGCTCAACCGGTCCACCACTGGTCCGACGATCATCATGCTGGTCGGCTTGCAGGGCTCCGGTAAAACGACACACGTTGGCAAGCTGGCCAGTTTTCTGCGCAAAGAGGGCCGAAATCCGCTGCTGGTGGCGGCTGATGTCTACCGCCCGGCCGCGATTGCCCAGCTGCAAACGCTTGGCCGGCAGCTTGATATCCCGGTGTATGCAACCAGCACTGACGATAAGCCGCTCAAGATCGTGACCGAGGCGCTACGCCAGGCGCGTGACAAGGGCCAGGATCCGATCATCATCGACACCGCTGGCCGGCTCCAGATGGATGAACGCATGATGCTTGAGCTCGAAGAGCTTGAGCGTGAGGTGCAACCCACCGAGATTCTGCTGGTTGCCGACGCGATGACCGGCCAGGAAGCGGTCAATGTTTCGGAGGAGTTCAACCGGCGACTGAATGTAACCGGTCTGGTGTTGACCAAGATGGACGGAGACGCCCGCGGAGGCGCGGCGCTCTCGATCCGCTCTGTTACCGGCATCCCGATCAAGTTCATCGGCACCGGTGAGCGGCTGGATGCGTTGGAGCCTTTCTATCCCGATCGTCTGGCGGGCCGAATTCTAGGCATGGGCGACGTCCTTTCTCTGATCGAGCGTGCTCAGGAGCAATCCACCGAGGAGGACCGCGAAGCGCTCGAAGCCAAGCTGATGGAGGGCCAGTTTGATCTGGAAGATTTCCTCAGCCAGCTGCAATCGCTCAAGAACATGGGCCCGCTTAACCAGCTG
>JACCZH010000457.1 GCA_013696045.1 Chloroflexia bacterium | reverse complement strand
GCGCTGTTGGCGTGGCCGCGGCTGTTATGCTGGGCGCGAAAGTGAAGGGCATCCTGGGACGATAGCCGGAATCTCTATACGAAGGGCGTCGCCATGCCCGTACAAGACGAAGCGTACCTCCTTGACAAAAGTCGCCATGACAGTCTCGTGCCATGAGAGTTGTTAGTGCTCGTCTGCCGCGCGCCGCGTGCCGGCGATGCCACTCTCCTCGAGGTGATCCTCGCCGCGACTGACCTCGGAGTCCGTGTCCTGGGTTGGAATGAAGCGCAGCTCGGCGATGCGCAGGTGGTCGAGCTCTTCCACCCTGATGAGATAGGTTCCGATATTCACGACGTCACCGAGTTCCGGCAGGTGGCCAATCTCCGAGAAGACGTAGCCGCCGATGGTGTTATTGTCTTCAGCCTCTAGGTGCAGACCCAGCTCTTCGTTGACATCCGAGAGCAACGTGAGACCACTGACCAGCCGCGAGCCATCTGGCTGTACCTGTGTTTGAGACTCTGGCGGTTCAAACTCGTCTGGTATGCCCCCGAGCAGCCGCTCAACAATGTCTTCAAGCGTCACCATGCCGGCCGTGCCACCGTACTCATCGACAAGAATGGCGACATGTGTGCGCTCGCGTTTCATGACGTTGAGGAGCGTATCAATCGGAATCGAGGTCGGCACCGGTAGGGCCGGGCGCACCAGAGAGCGGATGTCGAATTCGATGTCCGCCTGACGGCCGGTCAGGATCGGAAAGAGATCCTTGACGTACACAATGCCGACGATGTCGTCGATCGTCTGGTCATAGACTGGGTAACGGCCGAACTTACCGGTAGAGAGGACATCTTTGACTTCATCGAGACCGGCATTGACCGGGATGGCGATGATCTCGGTGCGCGGCACCATAATCTCATCGGCGGCGTAGTCGTGGAACACAAACGCGCGGCGGATGATCTCTTCTTCCACATCCACCAGCTCGCCACCCTGGCGGCTGGCGGCAACGATCAGCCGCAACTCCTCTTCGCTGTAGACCAACGAGTGCTCGGCCGCCGGCTCTACACCGATCGAGCGCAGAAATGCCTGGCCAGTCGCGTTCATGCCGTAGATAATTGGCTTGAAGATCTTGAGAAAAATCGTGGTGGGTACCGCCACAGCCATCGACGTCTTCTCGGGATACTGGAGCGCGTAGGATTTCGGCGCCAGCTCGCCGAAGACGACATGCAGGAACGTGACGATCGCGAAGGCGATGATGAAGGCGATAGTGTGGGTGCTGATGACGGCCAGCGCCGGGGGCACAATGCTTTCCAGCAACGGATCCAGCAGCGCCGCCAGGGCGGGCTCGCCGATCCAGCCAAGTCCGATACTGGAGATCGTGATGCCGAGCTGGGTAGCGGCGATGTATCCGTCGAGATCCTTGATCGCCGCGAGCACCGGCACTGCTCTGCGGTTACCCTCGCTGACCATTGAGTCGATCCGGCTGCGCCGCACCGAGACCAGCGCAAACTCGGTCGCAACGAAAAAGCCGTTGGCTGCCACCAGACCAAGCATCGCAAGCAGATTCAAACCAATAAAGAGTGTGTCGTTGTCCATTATCTGTTTCCGTTGACGTACGATAACTGTTCACGTGCCCTTAAGCCGTGTTTACACCGTCGCGCACCTCCAACGGACACACCGGAAAGCTGGCATGCCGAAATGAGGGACGACAGGCCAGGGCCGGTCAGTCCCCGCAACACATTGTGTTTGCAAAGGGATACACATCCGCTTGAGTCGTTGTTGGCCATGCCGGGCGGCGTGGCTAGTAGCGTCTATTCAGGTAAGCACAACTCGCGCAATCATGAAATAAATAATCAACCCTGTTCCGTCTACCAGGGTCGAAATCAAGGGCGCGGACACCACTGCAGGATCAACCCCAACGCGGCGTAATGCCAATGGCAGAACCGATCCCACAAGTGTGGCCCAGAACACAATAATAAGCACGGACGACGCAACAATCAATGCGATATCAAAACCCGTGCGCAACATAACCGCCCGGCCGAACATGACCGCCGACATTACGAGCCCAAGCATCACGCCCACACGGGCCTCTTTGCTGACGACCCGCACGATGTCTCCCAGCCGAATATCCTCGACCGCCATGGCGCGCACGATGGTTGTGACAACCTGCGAGCCGACGTTGCCGCCGGTGCCGATCAGGAGCGGTATAAAGAATGCCAGCGCCACCGCCGCATCCAATTCGTCTTCGAAATACTGCAAAACCGTGGTGGTGTAGGCTGCCGCCAGGAAGAGCACCAGCAGCCAGACGACGCGCTTTCTCCAGAGCAGGAAAGGGCTGGCCCGCAGATAGGGTTCCTCCAACGGCTCGGATCCACCCAACCGCTCGATATCCTCGGTTGCTTCCTCTTCCAGAATGTCGGCCACGTCGTCAGCCGTGATGATGCCCAGCAGCCGGTAGGCCTCGTCGACGACCGGCAGCGCCAGGAGGTCGTGCTCGTTGAGCGTGCGGGCAGCGATCTCCTGGTCGGCGGTATCGAGCACCGCGATCATCTGCCGGACCATCAGGTCACTCACCGGCGTCTCGGGCGGGCTCAGGACCAGGTTACGCAACGAGAGCACGCCCAGCAACTTGTCGTCATTGTCAGTGACGTAGACGTAGTAGATCGTCTCTGCTTCCTGGGCAACCTGGCGTAGGGCTACCACTGCCTGATCGGCCCTCAGATGTGGATCGACCGACACAAATGCCGGCGTCATGCGGCCACCGGCGGTGTCGGGCGGGTACACCAGCAGCTCGCGCAGTTCCCTGGCCGTCTCGAAATCCATCGCGACCAGGATCTGCTCTGCCCTGTCGGACTCGATCTCGCTGACGATATCAACCGCGTTGTCGGTATCCACGGTTTCAAGAACTCGCGCCGCCTGGTCGATTGTCAGGGCACTCAGGATCTCGGCGGCTTCGATGGGATCGAGATCTTCCAGTAGCTCGGCGGGTTCATTGTCTTCGAGCACAACGGCCAGTCTGCGCCGGTCGTCTGAGGTCAGAGCCTCGAGTATCTCCGTGATCTCGCCAGTGTGGACGAGCTCGTCCAGCAACTCGGCGGTGGCGGCATCGTCACCGGCTTGCAGGCTTGTGCCAAGCTCATTTGGAAGGCGCGTGCGTGTGTCGCTCATAGGGGCTCGGTGCTCGCTTCTGTGTCGAATATACGGGACGTCAACCTAATAATCGTACCGGATAGAATCTTCGGCCGACGTGGTAGGCTCAGTTGCCAGAATTCGGCTTCGCTTGCAATAAGGAGTACAGAACAACATGGTTGTAGCTGACCGCGGCACCTGGGCGCGCGCCCAGGTGCCGCCGGAGGATACCTGGGATCTCGCGGCCATCTATCCGGACATTCCAAGCTGGGAAGCCGATCTCCAGAAGATTCGTGATGCTGTGCCCGAGCTGGTAGCCCTGCGCGGCACGCTTCGCGACGGCGCCGGGCAACTCTTGAAAGCGCTCCAGCTTGAGGAAGCAATCGGAGAACGGACCAGCCGCGCATTCTCATATGCTGGACTCAAGAAAGACGAAGACAACACCGACACCCAGGCGCAGGCGAACTATGATCGTGTCGTTGTCCTGAGTGTCGAGCTGAGCAGCGCGGTTGCCTTCCTTGAGCCGGAGATCCTGTCGTTGCCGGAGGGAACGGTCGAGCGGTATCTGACGGAGGAGCCCGGGTTACAGAAGTATCGCCACGCACTGGAGAGCTTGTTGCGACAGCGCGAGCATGTGCTTTCGGCTGAGATCGAGATGCTACTCGCTAGCGCTGGTGAGATCGCAATGGCCCCGGACACCATCTTCTCGATGCTCAACGACGCTGACATGGAGTACGGCTCCATCGAGAACGAGCAGGGCGAACAGGTCACGCTGACCAAGGCCAACTACCAGCGTTTCCTGGAATCCCGCAACCGCTCGGTGCGCAAGGCAGCTTTCGAGACGTTGCACGCCGCCTATCGATCGCACCGCAACACACTGGCCGCCACCTTCGCCGCCAGTGTTAAGGCGGATGTGTTCTTTGCGCGCACACGCAACTACGCGAGCGCGCTGGAGGCCTCGCTTTCGCCGCACAATATCCCTATCGCCGTCTATGACTCGCTGGTTGAGACGGTGAACCGGCATCTGCCGACGCTGCATCGCTATATCGCCCTGCGCAAGCGTGTGCTTGGCTTGGACAAGCTGGGCGTCTACGATCTGTACGTGCCGATCGTGCCCGAGGTCGAGGTTGAATACAGCTACGACCAGGCTGTTGAGACGGTTCTGAAAGGGCTCGCGCCGCTCGGCAGCGACTATGCTCAGACGCTCGGATCCGGCCTGGACTCACGCTGGGTCGATATTTACGAGAACAAGGGCAAGACCAGCGGAGCGTACTCCTGGGGCGTGCATGGGGTGCATCCATTTATCCTGATGAACTGGTCGCATCAGCTGCGCGATGTGTTTACCCTTGCGCACGAGGTTGGTCACGCCATGCACTCGCACTACACCAGCGCGACTCAGCCCTATACCTATGGCCGCTACACACTCTTTGTGGCCGAGGTTGCTTCGACGGTCAACGAGCTGATCCTGACGGAGCACATGCGCAAGCAGACCAGCGACAAGGCTCTCGACATGTATCTGGTTAACAACGCGCTTGAGGATTTCCGGGGCACGCTCTTCCGTCAAGCCATGTTCGCCGAGTTCGAGCGTTGGGCGCACGAGCAGGTTGAGGCCGGCGAGGCGCTGACCCCTGACGCCCTGAGCGAGCATTACGCTGAGCTCTGCCGGCGCTACTACGGCCCGGATGTTGAGGTTGATGAGAACGTTGCCATCGAGTGGTCGAGGATCCCGCATTTCTACCGCGCCTACTACGTCTACCAGTACGCAACCGGCATCTCGGCCGCGGCGGCGCTCTCGCGCCAGATCCTTGACGAGGGCGCGCCGGCCCGCGAGCGGTATCGCGCGTTCCTCTCGGGCGGCGCATCGAAAGACTCGCTGGACCTCCTGAAAGACGCCGGGGTCGACATGTCCACACCGGAGCCAATTGAGCAGGCGTTGCAGGTGTTTGAGGCGTGGCTGGAGGAGCTTGAGGGGTTGATGGACGCGACGGCGTAATCTTGAATACCCATGATCTGAACCTCCATGAACCCGTGACGCGACGAGTTCATGGAGGTTCGTCAATGTGCGATACGATGTGAGGATCAACATCGTGATGCCCGATCCATGAGGAGGCATCGTAATGAGAGCAATGGGCGGCCGTCGAATGGCGAATGCTGTTCTGGACCGGTTGTCAGCACATGACCACGTACTGGCGAGACTGTTCTCGCCGGTCGACATCGCGCCGCTGGTCTGGTTTCGGGTCATTTTCGGCGCGATTTTCGTGTGGGAAGTGTATCGCTATTTCAGTCACGGTTGGATCGCGCGCTACTATATCGATCCCGTTTTCTACTTCAGCTACTATGGGTTTGACTGGGTACGGCCCTGGCCGGGCAACTTCATGTACCTGCATTTTGGCGTGCTTGGGATTCTGGCCTTCGCGATTATGGTTGGTCTCTGGTACCGGGCGGCCGCGGTTTTATTCTGCGTGGGCTTTTGGTATGTCTTCTTGCTGGACCAGACGCGATACCTCAACCACTTCTACCTACTGGGCCTGATTAGCTTTCTGCTGATCTTTATTCCTGCTAATCGCTCACTCTCACTCGACGCCTGGCGACGCCCTATGATCCGATTGGACACGGTCCCGGCCTGGACACTCTGGTTGCTGCGAGCCCAGATTGGTGTCGTTTATGTTTTCGGAGGAGTTGCCAAGCTCAACGCCGACTGGCTGCGCGGCGAACCCATGCGTACCTGGCTGGCGCGGCGGACTGACTTTCCAGTGATCGGCTCATATTTTTCAGAGGAATGGATGGTTTATGCGTTTAGCTATGGTGGCTTGTTCGTTGATCTATTGATTGTTCCGCTCCTCCTGTGGCGCCGCACGTTGATTCCGGCCCTGGTGCTTTCTGTGCTCTTTCACGTACTGAACGCGCAACTGTTCAGAATTGGCGTCTTCCCTTGGTTCATGATCGGCGCCAGTGTGCTGTTTCTGCCGGCCGCATGGCTGCGGCTCGGCGGTCTCTGGAAGCCGGCCGACGCGGGGGTAGCGGAACCTTCCTCTGAACAGTCAATCCCCACCAGGTCACCGCCACATTTGCTGCCGGTGCATTATGCAACGATTGCGCTACTCGCCACGTATATGACCGTCCAGCTCGTCGTTCCGCTGCGACACCACCTCTATCCTGGCGATGTAGCCTGGACTGAACAGGGTCATCGTTTTTCATGGCGCATGATGCTGCGCACCAAGAGTGGCCAGGCGATGTTCCACGTTTCTGAGCCCACCAGTGCTGTCACCTGGGAGATCGACCCGCGTGACTACCTGTTGCGCCACCAGTCGGTCAGGGTAGTGACTCATCCTGACATGATCCTGCAGTTCAGCCATCAGCTTGCCAGGCATTTCCAGGATGCCGGCTATGACGATGTCGAGGTCCACGCTGTCGTCGCCACGTCACTCAATGGTCGGCAGACCCAATCCTACATTGACTCAAGCGTTGATCTAACGAAGGAGCGACGAACGCTCACACCCACCCCCTGGATCCTGCCGCTCGTCGAGGTTGCTCGCGATACCGCTGAATCACAGTGATCCAGGCGGAACGGACGACATCTCAGGATCCCGTTTCGCCGGGAACGCGACGAGTTCGCACAACTCATCGTTGAGTTCACCGCAGCGGAACTATCCAGACACCTCAAACGACTCGCGATGATAACCGGTTGAGCCATCTGGCAGCGGTGGCTGTTCGGTGATTTCTTGCAGTATGCCCTTGCCATCCGTTGCCCGGACCACCATCTTGCGGGTGCCTGGCTGGTCGGCCAGGTAATCGTAGCTCCACAAGCGCCAGCTGAGATCGGAGAGCGGGTTGGATAGTTTGGCGTCTTGCCAGGTTGCGCCATCGTCGAGCGAGATCTCGACACGGCTAACGCCCTGGTCGCCGCCGAAAGCAACTCCGCCAATCCGCACGGTCTCGCCGAGCGTTGCTTTATAGCCCTGCCTGGGCGTGTCGATTCTGCTCATGGTGAGCATTGTAGCGATGTCGCTCCAGCCGCGTTCCTGCCAGTAACCCTGAATGTCCTGGTCAACGGCGATCAAACGCGTCACCCACTTGACGTTCTTCATGCCGTAGATACCCGGCACGATCAGCCGGGCGGGGTAGCCATGCCCGTGGGTGAGAGGCTCGCCGTTCATTGTGTGTACCAGCATCACGTCGTCCAGCGCTTTCTCAATCGGCATCGATTCAACATAACCGTCATCGGCATGCATTTCGAGATCGACAATATTGGTCTGCAGGCCGGCGTCGTTGAGAAGATCCGCCAGAGGAAAGCCACGCCAGACGGCGTTCGAGATATAGGGTCCGCCGACACCGTTGGAGATGCATTCCAGTGTGGCTGTGAACTCGACCGAATCGCGCGCCACCAAATCGGTGAACGAGAGCGAGAAGGGCCGCTCGACCAGTCCGCCGACTTCAAGTGCCCAGCCGGAGGAGTCAACCTCGGGGTCGACGAAGTTTTTCGAGACGACATAGAAGGCGTCGGTTGGCGTAATCTCTTCCGGCATGCCAGCGAATTCGAAATCGCCCGTCCCGTCTTCTGTTATCGTCGCCAGTTCGGGTGAAAAGGTGGTCCTCAGTTTTTGGACATACCTGCCGATGTAGCCCGTTGCGGCCAGGGCCGGCAGCGCCAGAACGCTGATGCCGGTGAGTTGAACGAGCCTGCGC
>JACCZH010000440.1 GCA_013696045.1 Chloroflexia bacterium | reverse complement strand
CGCCCGCGTATTCCTCGAAGGTCTGGCCGGCAGAGCGTGCATTGTTCACGGCGTCGACCGGAGTCATGTGGGCGCCGACGTAGCGATTCCACTCAAAAAAAGTGCTGGACATCGTGGACGTATCCTTTCGTTGCGAAACAGGTATCTCCATACTAAGCCATTGGCGGACCTCACCCTGCCGGGATTTCCCGAAATTGGTACAGTTTACAGGCTATTGGTAACGATCGTTCAGCATCGCCCGGGAGGGTGCACCCTTGGATTGACGTTGACCTCAGGCCAACCGGATTACATATATCGTGCCACGTCAATTTCGATTTGAGGGAACATCCATGAGCCAGATTGCTGAACGCAATTCCACTGACACGTTGCACGACGAAGTCGCGCGCAGGCGCACATTCGCCATTATCTCCCACCCGGACGCCGGCAAGACGACCCTGACCGAGAAACTGCTGCTCTATTCCGGTGCCGTTGAGCTGGCCGGGTCGGTGCGCGGCCGTAAGAACCAGCGCCATGCGACATCCGACTGGATGGAGATGGAGCAGTCGCGCGGCATCTCGATCACCTCTACCTCGCTACAGTTCGACTACCAGGGCTGCCGGTTGAATCTGCTGGACACGCCCGGTCACCAGGATTTCAGTGAGGACACCTATCGCACGCTGATGGCGGTTGATAGCGCGATCATGGTGCTGGACGCAGCCAAGGGCATTGAGCCGCAGACCAAGAAGCTGTTTGACGTCTGTCGCATGCGTAACATCCCGATCCTGACCTTCATCAATAAGCTTGACCAGCCGGGTTACTACCCGCTGGAGCTGCTGGACGAGATCGAACAGGTGTTGCAGATTGAAGCCGCGCCGATGAACTGGCCAATCGGCGATGGCGTCGATTTCCAGGGTGTCTACGACTTGCAACACCAGCAGGTGCTGCGCTTTAGCCGCACCGAGCACGGGTCGCGCCGCGCACCGGTTGAGGTGAGCAGTATCGACGACCCCAAGCTCGCCGAGGTTCTGGGCGAGGGTGCCGCGAAGCAGCTTCGTGAGGATGTCGATCTGCTCTCCGTGGCCGGCACGACGTTTGACCACGAGCGTTTTCTGACGGGTAAAGTGTCGCCGATCTTCTTCGGCAGTGCCTTGAACAACTTCGGTGTCGAAACGTTTTTGCAGGCGCTGCTCGACCTCGCTCCGCCGCCCGGTCCGCGTGGCAGTACCTCGGGTGAGGTTGACATCGACGCGCCATTCTCTGGTTTTATCTTCAAGATCCAGGCCAACATGGACCCGCAGCACCGTGACCGCATCGCCTTCCTGCGCATCTGCTCCGGCCGCTTCGAGAAGGACATGGCCGTCAACCACCAGCGCTCCGGCAAGCAGCTGCGCCTCACTCGCCCGGTGCGTTTCTTCGGACGCGAGCGCGAGACGATCGAGGAAGCCTTCCCCGGCGATGTCGTGGGGCTGATCAATCCCGGGGCGTTCATCATCGGGGACACAATCAGCGCCGATGGGCCGGTCGAGTTCGAGGCCATCCCGCGCTTCCAGCCTGAACATTTCGCCAGCGTGCGCAACGTCAACGTGGCCAAGTACAAGCAGTTCCACAAGGCGCTGGGCCAGCTAGAGGAAGAGGGCGCGATCCAGGTGCTCAACCCCTTCGGCTCGCACCGCACCGACCCGATCCTGGCGGCGGTCGGCGAGCTGCAGTTCGAGGTTGTCCAGGCCAGGATGCAGTCCGAATACGGCGTCGAAACCGCCATCGGCCGCCTGCCATACACCCACGCCCGCTGGATCGCCGGTGGTGACGACGTCCTGTCCAACATCACCTGGCCCTCCAACACCGTCCTCCGTGCCCGCGACGGCGACGACCACATCGTGGCGCTTTTCTCGTCCGAGTGGCAGGTCCAGTACTGCATCGAGAACAACCCGGGGGTCGAGTTCCGGACGGTGGGGTAGAAGTTCCATCTGACGTAGGTGATAATACCCGCCTACGACGTTATGATCATCGTCAACAATCTTATCCGGCCCATGAG
>JACCZH010000159.1 GCA_013696045.1 Chloroflexia bacterium | reverse complement strand
GGGTGGAGCTGTCCGAAGCCGAGCGGATCATCCGGCGGCGGATTAACCGCCAGCACATGCTGGCCGGGGTGACGCTGGTCGACCCCGATTCCACTTACATCGACGCGGACGTTGAGATCGGTGAGGACACTCGCATCGAGCCTGGCACGATCGTGCGGCGTGGTTCGAGAATCGGCGGCGGGTGCGTTATCGGTCCGGCGGCGGTCATCGAAGACTCAACGATTGGCGACCGGGTGACGGTTCGCAGCTCGTTTGTCCAGTCGTCGGTTATTGATGATGACGCGGACGTTGGTCCGTATGCCCATCTGCGGCCGGGAACGCGGATAGCGTCGGGCGTGCATATCGGCAACTATGTCGAGACCAAGAACGCAACGGTTGGCTCCGGCACACATATCGGCCACTTCAGCTATATCGGCGACGCCGAGATCGGCAGCCGGGTTAATGTCGGGGCAGGCACGATTACCTGCAACTTTGACGGTTTTCAGAAACACAAAACCACGGTCGGAGACGATGTCTTTATCGGGTGTGACACGATGCTAGTCGCGCCGGTAGAGGTTGGCGAGGGAGCGCGGACGGGCGCTGGAAGCGTTGTGACCAAGCCGGTTCCGCCGGGCGCGACCGTTGTGGGCGTTCCGGCACGTTTGATACGTCGATCGCGGGGGGAATAGGACAAGATGGACGGACGTCTACAGGTGTTTGCCGGCAACGGCAGCCAGAAACTGGCCGAAGATATCATGGGCGTGCTTGAGGCCCCGCTGGGCCGGGCCGTGGTCGGTCAATGGCGGGACGGCGAGACGAGGATCAAGCTGGAAGAGAATGTGCGCGGCTCGGACGTGTTCATCATCCAGTCGATGAGCCACCCGGTGAACCACCACATCATGGAGCTGCTGATCATGATCGACGCCATTCGCCGGGCGTCGGCGGCGCGAGTGACGGCGGTGATCCCGTATTTCGCCTACGCCAAGCAGGAGAAGAAAACGTCCGGCCGCGAGCCGATTAGCGCGAGCCTGCTGGCCAATCTGCTGGGGACAACCGGGGTACACCGCATCCTGACGCTGGATCTGCACTCTCCCGCTATCGAGGGCTTCTTCGACATTCCGGTGGACCATCTGCGCGCCACGCCGCTGCTGGCGTCAGAGTTCCGCGATCTGGGGCTGGACAATCTGGTGGCGGTCAGCCCGGACGCCGGGGGCGTGGCGCGGGCCGAGGAGTTCCGCCTGCGCGCCGGGGCGTCGCTGGCGATCGCGTCCAAGAAGCGGCCGACGCCGGACAAGGCTGAGGTGCTCGAGGTTGTTGGCGATGTCGAGGGCAAGACAGCGGTCATCGTCGAGGACATGATCTCGACCGGCGACACGCTGGTCAAGTGTGCCGAGAAGCTCACCGAGCGCGGCGCGAGCAAGATTTATGCCTGTGCGGTGCATCCCGTTTTCGCGAACGGCGCGATGGACGTGATCGAGCGCTCGACGATCGAAAAAGTGTGGGTGACGGACACGCTGCCTCTGGATGTCGCTCCGGGCAACGATCGGGTAAAGGTATTGACCGTTGCGCCGCTGCTGGCCGAGGCGATCATGCGTATACATAAGGATTTGTCAATCAGTGCGTTGTTCTTATAACGATTTCAGCCAGCGTATCTCCTCCGAATGGACGAGGCTGCAACCACCCGTTCCAACCCATGTGTCGCATTGGGCGGAACAATGGCCTGATTCGGTCATCCTGAGGAACGAAGGATCTCCTTTGACGCCCAGGACGTTTGAGCAGAGATCCTTCGTTCCTCAGGATGACTATCAAATGGCCTCACTATTTGACGACATAATGGATGTCCCGGCGTAGTTGGAACAGGTGGACAGCGAGTCGCACCTGGGTGTGAGGCCGACCAGCATTAAGAAAGGCAGCGATGACCACCGGAATCTGGATAGAGCTCTTCGTCGCGGCGCTGACGTTTGTGATCGTCATGTTGTCCGCCTGGGTCGAAACCAGCCTGGCGACCGTCACACGGGTCAATCTGCGGGCGCTGCTGGAGGGCCGCTTCTCGCGTTTGCCGGAACGTGAGCTTGAGGGGCCGCAGTACACGCGCTCGTCGATGCTGCTGATTGAGATGATCGGCGTGGGCATATCCACCGCGTTGATCGCCCACGTAGCCTGGCAGATGAACGGCAGTTACGGGCTGTGGGTGGGCATCGCCATCGCGACCTTTCTGCACGTGGTTCTGGGCCGCATCGTACCCAGGATCCTGGTCGGTGACGAGCGCTCCGAGCAATCCGCGACGCAGGCGCGGGTGGCTCGCGGGCTGGCGGTGTTGTTCTCGCCAGTTATCCGGCCGGTGGATGCCCTGGTGAACGTGTTCCTGGCCCGGCGAGGCGCGCGAGAGATAGCAGAGTCGGCGTCGGACGACACCGGGGACAGCCAGCCCTCCAACTCGGCAGGCGAGCGTGACACCGAAGAAACGGACGAGATCGAGCCGGTTGAGCGGGAGATGATTTCCGGTGTCCTGCACCTTGAGGATTCGACCGCCAGCCAGATCATGGTTCCCAGAATCGACATCGTGGCGATTAATCTCGACGCGACGATCGAGGAGATGACCGCGGTGGTAATTGAGGCCGGCCACTCCCGTATTCCGGTCTATGGCCAGAACATCGACGAGATCCAGGGCATCGTCTATGCCAAGGATCTGCTGCGCTATGTGGTTGAGGACACTAAAGGCGTGTCGCTGGAGACCCTGCTGCGGCCCTGCTACTACGTGCCGGAATCAAAGAGGGTGGACGATCTGCTGCGCGAGCTCCAGCAAACCAGAGTACACATGGCCGTTGTCGTTGACGAATATGGCGGCACGGCCGGCGTGGTGACGATTGAGGACATCCTTGAGGAGATTGTCGGCGAGATCGAGGATGAATACGACACCGAGCAACCATATATCGAGATCATCAGCGACACCGAGGCCATCGTGGCCGGCAAAGTGAGCGTCGAGGATTTCATGGACGACCTCCAGATCCATCTCCCATCAGCAACAGGCGGCACGATCGGCGGCTTCGTTCAGCACGAGCTCGGGCGTATTCCGAAGCAGGGTGAGACGCTCCAGATAGACAACGTTCGCCTCACCGTTATGGAGGTCGAGCATCGCCGCATCCGGCAGGTCAAGGTTGAACGGCTCGCCGAGGAAGAGAAAAGCCCGCACGTCGTCGTCCAGCATCGCGAGACCGGTGAGTCATAGAGCGTTGCCTCAGCAGTTGTTCTGGTGTGTGGAGTGGCACGCCGAGCTTGGGTCGACGATGGAGCGTGCCTCTGAGCTTGCCGCAGCCGGCGCGCCGTCCGGCACAGTCGTCGTGGCGGACTTTCAGAGCCAGGGCCGCGGCACGCATGGCCGGGTCTGGCACGCGCAGTCCGGCTCCTGCCTGATGTTCACCATTCTGCTCAGGCCGGAGATCGAGCTGGAGCGGCTGACCGAGCTGCCGCAGCGGGTGGCAGGCTCGCTGAGCGATTTCGTGCGGGACGAGTTTGGTTTCTCTCCAACGGTCAAAATGCCGAACGACATTCTGGTTGATGGCAAGAAGCTTTGCGGCGTGCTGTGCTCGTCGCGTGTGACCGGTAAGCGGCTAGACTGGGTGTTGTGCGGCGTTGGTCTGAACACCTGGATGGACGTGGACGGGCTGCCTCTGGACACCGCGACGAGCCTGGCGCTCGAAGGGGTTGCGGAGATACCGGCCCACCCGGAGCTTCTGGAGATGGTCCTTGGCCAGCTTGAGTGGCTGCGAGAGCTGTAGAGACCGGGCTCATGTTGTGCCGGACAGGCGAGTAAACCTATACTCATAGGCGAAATACAGGGGAGCGCCGCCGCTGGAGACGGGTCGTGACGCTGCGAGGTTGAATTGATGTAACGACCGGTGGACAGGTTGCCGGGGAGGGTCAGGAACAGATTTATGGATTTCAAGCTAACTGACGAGCAGATTCAAGTGCGCGACATGGTGCGCGAATTTGCCCAGCGCGAGGTTGCGCCCTACATTCAGGAGTGGGAAGAGAAGGGCCAGTTTAACCGGCATGTGCTCGAGAAGATGGGCGAGCTCGGTATTCTGGGCCTGCCGATCCACGAGCAATACGGCGGCGGCGGGTTTGATTATGTGTCGTTCGCGCTGGCCTGCGAAGAGCTGGAGCGGGTGGACACCTTCCTGCGAGTGGTCATGAGCGTGCATGTTGGGCTTAACAGCCTGGCGATGCTTCAGTGGGCCAATGAAGAGCAGAAGATGCGCTGGCTGAAGCCCCAGGCTGAGGGCACGAAATTTTCCTCGTTCGGCTTGACCGAGCCGGGGGCTGGCTCCGACGCCGGCAACGTGCAGTCCACCGCGATCCGCGACGGGGATTCTTACGTCCTGAACGGCGAGAAGATGTGGATCTCTCTGGCAGATGTGGCCGACCATTTCATCGTTTTTGCAAGCCAGGACCGCTCACTGAAGCATCGTGGCCTGTCCGCATTCGTTGTCGAGCGCGGCATGGAAGGCTTTACCACCGGGTCGCTCAAAGGTAAGCTGGGCGTCCGGGCCGGCAACACCGGCTGGCTTGCGTTCAACGACGTGCGGGTTCCGGTTGAGAACCGCATTGGCGAAGAGGGCGAAGGCTTCAAGATCGCGATGTCCTGCATCGACCAGGGCCGCTT
>JACCZH010000154.1 GCA_013696045.1 Chloroflexia bacterium | reverse complement strand
CCAGCGCTGGCCCTGTCGAGAATCGCAACCAGGTCGTGCCCCAGATCACCCGCTGGTACATGCACCGAAGCTGACATCGCCACCCGGTAGGCGTCAGGAATCGGTAGCTCAGCGCCCGGGGACCACTCTTCGGTGCGCGCGTACCCTTCGCTGTCAATTGCGCGAACCACGGGCGTCAGGAGCGCCGCATCTTGCCAGCGTTGCAGATCGAGATTATAAGCGGGATAGACAGCCAGCCGCTCGATCAGCAACTTGCCGGCGGCCGCTGTGTGTTGCCGCAAGTCTTCAAGGTGTGGCCATGGAGCCTCAGGGTTGACATGATCGGGTGTGACTGGAGAAACCCCACCCCAGTCGTTCAACCCAGCGGCAATCAGACGTGGGTAGCTTTCCGGACTGAGGTTGGGCGGCGCCTGAATGTTCATCTCAGTCCCAAATATGATGCGCGCCACGGCAATCGTCCAGAGCAGATCGTCCAGATCGGGCTCTGGAGCATTGGCCATACGCGTGCCGGGTTTGGCGCGAAAGTTCTGAATAATCACTTCCTGGATGTGACCGTACCGCTTGTGCAGGTCGCGCAGCGCCAGCAGCGACTCGACACGCTCCAATCGTGTCTCGCCAATCCCGATCAAGATACCGGAGGTAAAGGGCACTTGCTGCTCGCCGGCCATCCGCATTGTCTCCAGGCGGACGGAGGGATCCTTGTCCGGCGAGCCGAAGTGTGGCCCGCCCCGCTCGGTAAGCCGCTGAGAAATACTCTCAAGCATGATGCCCTGTGATACCGACACGCGACGCAACGCCGCAATCTCTTCGGCAGTCATGACACCCGGGTTCACGTGGGGAAGCAGTCCTGTCTCGCGCAGCACGAGATCTGCCACTTCAATCAGGTAGGAAATCGTCGTCTCGTGTCCAAGCTCGGCGAGTTCGCGAGCAGCTGCCTTGTAGCGCAGCTCAGGCTTATCTCCCAGAGTGAACAGCGCCTCTTTACAGCCCGCCGCCGCGCCGGCCCGGGCAATATCCAGAACCTCTGCATGGGAGAGATAGGCGCGTTCACCAGGACGAGGTGGTTGGGCGAACGTGCAATAGTGGCAGACATCGCGACAGAGCTGGGTTAGCGGAATGAACACTTTCCGTGAATATGAAATGAGGTTGCGATGGCCCGCGTCTCTCAGCACTGTCGCCGTTTCGAGCAGGGGGGCGAGGTCCGTTATCTCCGCCAGTCGCCGAGCCTGCGCGTCGGTCGGTTCGTCTCCATCCCGCGCTGCCGCGATGATTTCATGCAGTTCCTCATTCACGTATCAGGGTCCTCTCACCTTTACTCTGCAGTTGTTTCTCGATCCACCGTCATCCACGCCACGCTCACCAATATGTGTTCAGAACGTCACTGCGTTCATGCCCATTCCCGAGTCGGTTCACCCGGCTGGCGTTCACCGTGTTCATTGGGGAGCGTCCAGCACAGATCAACGTTAAAGGTAGCAGCAAACGCTTGAGCGTAAACTGGCACGACCTCGGCGACCGTTATCTCCTGCCCTGTCAGGCGAGCCAATGACGTAACACCACGGTCGGGGATTCCGCAGGGGGTGATGTGACGGAAGTAGGACAGGTCGGGCGCGACGTTGAGCGCAAAACCATGATAGGCGACACCGTAGCTGACCTTAACGCCGATCGCCGCCAGCTTCTCGTCACCTACCCAGACGCCAGTGAAGCCGGGGACGATATCAGCCTGGACCCCGAACGCCGCCACTGTCTGAACGATAGCCCGCTCCAGGTTGCGAACGTACCCCCGCACGCTCAGGCCGGCCTGGTCGAGGTCCACGATCGCGTAACCAACGAGCTGGCCGGGACCATGGTAGGTAATATCTCCACCACGATCGACTTTGTGATATGCGGCGCCGAGCTGTGCCAGAGTCACTTCGTCGACCAGAAGATGCCTGCGATCGCCGCGGCGACCGTTGGTATAGACGTGCTCGTGCTCTAGCAAAAGCAGCACGTCGTCGATCTCGCCTTGCTGCCGGGCAACCGCCAGCGCCCGCTGCCTCTCCCACATTGGGAGATACGAGACCAGTCCTGGAAGATGGATCGCTGTCAAGGCGCCATTGGCGCTGGCAGACCGCTCGGCGGGTGATTGAACGCCTGGTGTCTCAGCCAGCATTTCTGTTTCGACGGTGACCATGGAGCTAATCCGCCACTATCTGCCGGTTACCGCGGTCCTTTCGCCGTAGCTGCTCATGCTGGTCGCCGGCGTGATACGAAGAACGCACCAGCGGCCCTGATTCAACGTGCCGGATCCCCAGCGCCTCGCCGTCCTGCTTGAGCTGGGCGAACTCCTCCGGCGTGTAATAGCGATCCAGCGGAGCGTGGCGCTGCGATGGTGGCAGATACTGGCCAACGGTCATGATATCGACATCCACCGCAGCCAGATCCTTCATGACCTCCAGCAGTTCGTCGTAGCGCTCGCCGAGTCCGACCATCACACCCGACTTGGTCAGGATGTCGGGATCCATCCGCTTCGACTGCCGGAACAGCTCAAGGCTGATCTCGTACGAGTCCCAGGGCTGAATCTGGCGAAACAACCGCGGCACCGTCTCGATGTTGTGGTTGATGATGTCCGGCTGGGCATCAACGACTGCTTTGAGTGCGTCCCAGTTGCCCTCGAAGTCGGGGATGAGCACTTCGACGCCACAATCAGGTAGCGCGGCGTGGATCTCACGGATCGTTTCAGCCCAGATGCTCGCTCCGCCGTCGGCCAGCTCGTCCCGGTTTACTGATGTGATCACGGCATGGCGCAGGTTCATCGCCTGCACGGCAGCAGCGACCCGCTTCGGCTCTTCCCTGTCCACATGTGTCGGCCGCCCCCATTTGATGGCACAAAAGCGGCATGCACGAGTGCAGGTATCACCCAGGATCATGAAGGTCGCCGTGCGCTGGCTCCAGCACTCATAGATGTTGGGGCAGCGCGCCTCCTCGCAGACCGTATGAAGATCGAGACCGCGCATCATCCCTTTGAGCTCGCGGTAATTCTCGCTGTGCTCAAGCCGGACCTTCAGCCATTCCGGCTTTTTCTGCCGCGGCGCTGAGAGATGACGCTCTTTCGTTGACAACTGAATCAGCTGCTCGCCTGCCAGCGATTCTGGCATCTGGACATGGCCTTCGACGGCTTTCTGTCCTGGGTTCCGCATGTTCCTGAAGACTCCCTATCGTCCCGGTACACCGGGAGGTGGGCATAGCCCGTAGAAATTGGAGGCAGGTATCTTCCGGCAGACGCAAGATACACAAAAAACACCGTGGGTAGGTAACGGTGCCTGGAAGAGAGATGCTTATCCCTGCGCGGGCATTACCCCGATCAGGTGTGACGGTCGGCGACAGGTCATCAGACGGGTCACCCTCTCAGCCCGGCTCTCCGAGCTCCCGTTACGGCGTTTGATTGTTGCCGGGAGTCTAAAGCACCGTTGGGAAGAGCGTCAAGGCCGAAGCCGCTCTCCAGGCAGGCGCGTCGATCATCAACGATGTGCGCGGGCTCAGTGCTGACCCAGAGATAGCTGGTATTGCTGCCGAGGCCGGGTGCCAGGTCGTCATCATGCACGACCTGAAGATCGAGACGGCGGAGAACCTGATTCCAGACATCATCCGCGAGCTGAGCCTGCGCATTGAGAGGGCACTCGTAGCCGGTATTCAGTGGAGGAACATCGTCATTGACCCCGGCTTCGGCTTCGGCAAGACGGCTGACCTGAACCTGATTTTGCTGCGCCGGTTGCGTGAGCTAACCGTCCTCGGACGGCCGATTCTGGCGGGAACATCGCGAAAAAGCATGATCGGCAAGGTGCTCGGCGTCGATCCAGACGACCGCATCGAAGGTACCGCCGCAACCGTTGCCCTGGCAATCGCCAACGGCGCCGATATCGAGCGCGTGCATGACGTGCGCCAGATGGCGCGGGTGGCCAGAATGACTGACGCGGTCGTGAGGGGCTAATGACACGCACCTACCTCGGCCTTGGAGGCAACCTCGGAAACCGCATCGCGGCACTGCGAGACGCCGTGCACGCGCTCGACTTCCTCGGCAACATCGTTGCCGTCTCGTCGATCTATGAAACCGCCCCGGTTGGCTACCTCGACCAGCCGCCGTTCCTCAACGCTGCCGCCATTCTTGAAACATCGCTCACAGCAACGGATCTGCTATCTGCCATAGTAGAGATTGAGCGGTCCCTGGGCCGCGAGCGTACATTCCGCAACGCTCCCCGGACACTGGACATCGATCTGCTCATGTACGACGACACGATCAGCGACGATCCTGCATTAACGCTGCCTCACCCTCGTCTCTACGAGCGAGCGTTTGTGCTCGTCCCGCTGGCCGAGATTGCGCCGGACATCCGACATCCACGTCTGGATCAGACGATTGCCGATCTGTTGGCGGGATTGGGTGATGTTTCCGGAAAGGTGTACAAGGTTGCTGAGCCAGAGACGTTCGTCTCGTAAAAGCGTCTTCCGAGAAATGCGCTACGACGCCTCACCGTCGATCTTGGACAGCAGGTCCACCATCTCGATCGCGCCCATAGCAGCTTCAAAACCCTTGTTGCCGGCCTTGGTTCCGGCGCGCTCGATGGCCTGCTCAATGGTGTCGGTCGTCAGAACGCCGAAAATGACCGGAACACCGGTCTCCAGACCGACGTTGGCGACACCTTTCGAGACTTCAGAGGCAACGTAGTCGAAGTGTGGTGTCGCGCCACGGATGACCGCGCCCAGACAGATCACGGCGTCGTACTTGCCGCTCGATGCCATCCTCTTGGCGACCAGCGGAATCTCGAACGAGCCTGGCACCCAGGCGACGTCGATTGCGTCGTCATCTACTTCATGCCGCACCAGCGCGTCACGCGCGCCCTCCAGCAGCTTGCCGCCGATGAACTCGTTGAAGCGCGCAATGACAATCCCAAAGCGCTTCCCGCGTCCTGTCAGCATCCCCTCGATCGTTCGCATGTGCTTGTGTTCCCCTTCTCTTTTCCCACTCCCCAGACAACCGATCTGGTCGTCCGATGCACAGTTCTGGCAGGGGCGGTGGCTTGTCCGCCCGGGTATGGATCTTCGAACGTTACGTCAGGGCAAGCCGGGCGGGGACAAGCCAGCCCCTACCGAAGGCAGAAACGGCCGAGTTGACAAACACCGCTACGACCGCCTATGCGATCAAATGCCCCATCTTCTCACGCTTGGTCTCCAGGTAGCGCCGGTTGGCCTCGTTGGGCTCGAAGATGAGCGGCAGGCGGTCGAGGACCTCGACGCCGTATTCTTTCAGGCCGCTGATCTTGGCCGGGTTGTTGGTTAACAGCCGCACTTGATGAACGCCGAGATCGAGCAGCATGTCAGCCGCAGTGCGATAGTCGCGGGTATCGGCCGGGAAGCCAAGCTGGTGGTTGGCCTCGACGGTGTCAAAACCTTCGTCCTGCAGCTCGTAGGCGCGTAACTTGTTGAGCAGACCGATACCGCGCCCCTCCTGCCGCAGGTAGAGCACCACACCACGGCCCTCCCGGGTAATCTGCTCTAGCGCGCCGTCGAGCTGCTGACCACAATCACAACGCTGCGAGCCAAAGACATCGCCGGTCAGGCATTCGGAATGGATGCGCGTCAAGACCGGCTCGGGACCGGACAGATCGCCGGCGACCAGCGCGATGTGTGGCTGCGCACCTTCGGGGGCATCAACCTCCCGGTAGGCGTACAGCCGCAGCCCACCGTAGGTGCTTGGCAGGCGAACATCGCTCATCCGCTCGACCGAAGGCTTCGCATGGATGACCGGATGTGCGCCGTTCGTTGCCCCCAGAGCAGGCTGTGGGAGCTCGTGAGTCTGGCGAAACTCGATCAGGTCGGCAATGGTGACGATCGGGATATCGAATTCCTCAGAGAAGCGCTCCAGCGATGGCATACGCGCCATCGTGCCGTCATCCTCCATAATCTCGCAGACAACCGCCACAGGAAACATGCCGGCCAGCAGCGCCAGGTCGACCGAGGCCTCGGTCTGCCCGGCTCGGGCCAGAACGCCGCCAGGATGGTAGCGCAGCGGGAAGATATGTCCCGGTTGAACCAGGTCAGCCGGGCCGGACTCGGGATCGGCCAGCACCGAAATCGTCTGGGCGCGGTCGGCCGCCGAGATGCCGGTGGAGACATTCTCCGTGGACTCTACCGAAACAGTGAAAGCTGTCCCGAAGCGCGTGCCGTTGCGGGCCGGCGGCACCATCATGCCCAGACCCAGCCGGTCGAGATACTCGCCGGCCATCGGCACGCAGATCAGCCCACTGGCCTTGCGGGCCATGAAGGTCACGGCTTCCGGGGTGATCGCTTCAC
>JACCZH010000364.1 GCA_013696045.1 Chloroflexia bacterium | reverse complement strand
GGTTTACGGCACGCCATGCCAGCGGCGAGATTCAAATTGACAACGTTGAGATCAAGGACGCCGGCTGGTTTCACCGCGATAACATGCCCAATATTCCTGGCAAGCTCAGCATCGCGCGCAAGTTGATTGACTCTTACCTAGAAGGTAAGTGATTCGTGTGATTACCGGCGTTACAATGCCCTCGTTGGTCCGTCGTTGAACGCAGGAGAGGTACACCATGAGCGACCGCGCGCAGTCCTTAGCGGATAAGTTTGAGGATGCCCACAACGAGATCGTCAAGACAGTCGAGGAAATGTCCGAAGATCGATGGAAGGCAATATGTGCCGGAGAAGAGCGAACCGTTGGAGTGGTCGCTCATCACGTTGCGACCAGTTATGGGGGGACGTTTGGACTCGTCCAGCTTGGGGCGTCCGGGCAGCCCATGCCTGAGTTGTCGCGGGACATGGTCGACGGTGGGAATGCGCAGCATGCCACCGGCAACGCTAGCTGCACGAAAGAAGAAACGTTGGCGCTGCTGCGTGAGGATGGAGAGAGAGTGAGGTCCGGAATCGCTGGCATGTCTGACGAGCAGCTCGACCAGAAGCTCGTGCTGTCGCTCTTCGGGCCTGATGAAATGACGGTGGAACAGTTGATCGACGGACTGGTTATTGGTCACATTGGCATGCACCTTCCGTCCATCCAGTCAACGGTTGCCTGAGTTAGCTCAGCACCCGTTCCCAGACCAGCCGCGCCGAGCCAATGGGGTTCCCAGCGATCAACGTGAACCGGTCTCCGTCCGTTTCGAACTGGCGCGGCAGGTCTTGTCCCACCATCTCGGGATTCGTGTGGATTCGCGGTTGATGCGTTACGGTTGAACCGTCAATGACATAGGTCCCACTGTAGAACATGTGCGTCGCGGCCAGCTCTGAGCCGGGCAGCTGGATTTCAAACGCCTCGGACATCCAGCCGTTGGGCGTGTACATGAGCAGGCCGGTGACCACCGTGGCTGCGCTCATGTTGCCTTCGGCGTCGGCCCGCTCCATCGAGACCAGTTTCCAGATACCAACAAGTGGATGATCGTTCATGGCTCTCCCCTTTTCTTCACAATGCAACGTATGCGCGGCCAGATTTGGATGGAACAGATGGCCTCGTTGCGCGACTCAACCAATTTTCAGTGCTAACAATCCAGCCACGGCAACACAAACCAGAATAGCGTATTGATAGTCCCATCCACTAGATTTTCGGTGACTATTGGGACGTTGCGGTGGCTCATTGTGCAGGCGAAGTTTCCCAGAGCGGGAAGGGCTATGGAACCGAAACCGCTCGATTGATGCTGGGCTACGCCTTTACCGCGCTGGGTTTGTACAATGTTTCGCTCGAAGTCTACTCGCACAACATCGCTGGGCAACGTGCTTACCATCGCGCCGGATTTCGTGAATATGGGAGAAGCCATGAATGCTTCTATATGGGAGGAAAAGCCTGGGACGAGATCTTGATGGAGTGTGTGTCAACCGACTTTCAAGATTCGGTGTTGACGCAGATGCTCGCGTCTGATGCGGCCCGGTAAGTTGACGCGGGCACTTTGCCCGATCAAATGCGCTGGTGCGTCGTGTTGTTGATAACTCTTGTCTTGCGAAACATCACGGGTCGCCTCTATGCTACCGCGGTAGTAACAAAGGAGGCGACCCATGCGGCTTGAGAACAAAGTGGCGGTGATTACCGGCGGCGCGTCCGGTATAGGACGTGCGACGGCCGAGATGTTTGCTCGCGAAGGTGCGAAGGTGGCCATTGGGGACATCAACGACGCAGGCGAGGTAGTGTCGATAATCGAGTCAGCGGGCGCGGAAGTGTTCTCGCAGCTGACCGACACAGCGGACGGAGACCAGGTTCAAGCGTTGATAGACGCCGCGGTTAGCCGCTGGGGTGGACTGGACATTATCTTCAACAACGCCGGCATCGGCGCGGCGAAACCGATTACCGAGGTTGATGAGGATGAATTCGACCGGCTTTTTGCCGTGAACGTGAAAGGTGTCTTCTGGGGTTGCAAGCACGCGCTGCCGCATCTGCTGAAGCGCGGCGGTGGTGCGATCGTCAACATGTCGTCGAACGCCGGTCTTCTTGGGCGTGCGCCTGACCCGATCTACTCGTCATCCAAGCACGCCGTCATTGGGCTCACGAAGTCACTGGCCGTCACCTATGCCCACCAGAACGTGCGAGTCAATGCCGTTTGCCCCGGCCCGATTGATACTCCTGCGCTCTGGCGTGGAGCGGACACCGAGGAAGAGCGACTCGAGCGCATTCCGCGCATCCTGGCCTCCTGTCCCGCCGCGAGGATCGCGTCTTCTGATGAGGTTGCCCAGGCTGTCCTGTTTTTGGCATCCGACGAGTCCCGCTTCATCTCTGGTGTTGGACTGGCAATTGATGGCGCGAAGGCCGCGGGCATCATGCCGCTTGAGCGCTACCGGCTGGATTTTGTCGTCAATGATTGATTTCTGATAAATGTTGAAAATTATTGGGATATGTAGCTTGGATTGCGGTCTGTGAATCAACGCGAAATGCCACAGCCGCATACATCCCATCCAGAAACGTTCCTGGGCGGCTGGATAGCTGGCGGGCGCCTTCGAAACCAGCTCCTTCAGCCAACAAGACAAAGGTGGTAAATGAGAACGGATTTGGAACCCACTGGTTGCCACGATCGGTGTTGTACTCAACCACTACCAGGCGGCCTCCAGGTTTCAATGTCTCCCGAACCAGCTTGAGCACGGCGACCTGATCGCGCACAAAGTGCAGTGCATTGGCAGCAACAACGCCATCGAGTGGCGGAAGGCGGATCCGTTGAGTGAAGTCGCCGTGTATCTGATGCAGCTGCGTTTCAGGGAACTGTCTTCGCATCGCGACAGCCTGGTCCCTCAATGCCCCTGAGTTCTGGTCCACTGAATAGATGTGCCCGTCCGTGCCCAGGAGATCCGCCAGTGCAAAAGTGAACGCACCTGAACCGGAGCCAAAGTCCGCCCACACCGAACCCGACCCGGATACGCCGTCACGAATCAGATCAACATGGTCGGCGTGAATCACCGAGTGACCGCGGGATCATCGGACAAGAATGGCAGGAGCTCAGCCGGGATCTGCTTTAATCCACGGCGGCGCGCCTTGGCGAGGGCGTAACGCATCGAGGCCGCGTAACGCTCCCGAACCCCGTCCGTTACCGGGACAGCGTGCCGGCCCATGGCGTCCAGCGCGAAATGCCAGGCGAGCTGCTCCTCGCGCCAGCGAGGTTTCACTCTGCCGAGCGCCTGGTGGCCCACCTCATGTGCCAGAATCGCGAAGCTCATTGGAGATTTTGGGTGTGGCGCTTCAATCGGACGGTCCGGATGTCCAATCCAGGCAATGCCGGTCATGTTGGCGCGCCAGTGACAGACCCTCACCCCATATTGACGAATCAGTGCCAGCGCCTCTTGAGCGTAACGGCCTTCGATATCCGCGGTTACATCCTGCTCGCGCCGTTCACGGCGGTTCAAGCTCATACCACTGGTTGCTCCATGTGGGCGTCAAAATCGAACCCGCGAAGGGTTATCTCCAACACCTGAAAACCAGGTTCATCCGACGCGACGACAAGAAAGCGCTGCTCGATCAGCTCATCAAAGACATCCGGAAACACGCTGATGTTGCACTCGGGATGCGAGATTCGAAATGTCCCCCTGCGGCTAATCCCCTTGGACAGGGTAAATCTGCCCCGCGGCTGGTGGTTGTGAGAATCGACCATCGTTCGCAAGACGGCTCGGGCCGGCTCGCTCAGCTTCCCTCGCATCGGACCCGCCTCCATGGAAGGCACTCTAGGCCAACGCCGTAACAGTGATCTCTACCTGGGCGCCAGCCGGCAGCGATGTTACACCGACGGTGGTGCGCCCGGGCGGATTGGCCGTAAAGTATTCACCGTACACAGCGTTCATCGCGCCAAAGTCGTCGATGTTGGTCAGGTACACAATAGTCGCGACGCTCTTGTCAATTGATGACCCCGCCGCTTCAAGAATATTCTTGACGTTCTCAAGCGTCTGGCGTGTCTCGGCGGCCACGCCTCCAGACACCATGGCGTTCGTCTCCGGATCGATGCCTTTTTCGCCGGCAACAAAGACGAATCCTCCGGCCCGGATGGCTTGCGAATATGGTCCAATCGGCGCGGCTGCTTTGTCGGTCTGGATCACTTCGAGTGCCTGGGCCTTAAACTCCACCATCAATCTTCTCCTCCATATTGCGCCTTCAGCGTGTCTGCGGATTGTACGTTACGCCAGAATCGGAAATGTTTGCAGAATGATCTCGTCTTCAGCGCGACCTTTCCAATCGCGAGCGGCAATGCTGGCGCGCTGCTTCCTGCCGATCTCCTCGGCGGTGGTGAGCAGCCAGTCATGGTCGATCGACGTGTGTTGTCCGCCTTCAATCACGACCTTGCCATCAACCAGTACCGTGTCAATGTCTGAAGCGTTCGCCTCGTGCACCAGCGCCAGAATCGGATCGATCACCGGGCCAATATGAAACTTCCGCAGATCGGCGACGAAGATGTCGGCTTTAGCGCCCGGCGCAATCTTGCCGAGGTCACCGCGCCCCAGAGC
This sequence comes from Chloroflexia bacterium, assembly GCA_013696045.1. Taxonomy (GTDB): domain Bacteria; phylum Chloroflexota; class Chloroflexia; order Thermomicrobiales; family CFX8; genus JACCZH01. Next base: position 5,568 of record JACCZH010000364.1, on the reverse strand, counting down.
TTCCGCACCTTTAACCGTTGCGGCGTTGAACAGGTCGCGGGTATGCGCCGCCGACCAATCGGAGTCGACAACCTTGCAGAGATAGGACGCCAGGCGCATCTCTTGCAGCATGTCGCGTGGCAGGGTGTCACTACCAAACGTCATCCGCACACCGGCGTCGAGGTAGCGCTGGAACGACTCCATTGCAATGCCTCGACGGGCGAACACAACCGCCGAATGGGCGACGCTCGACCCGCCCTGGGCGATAAGGCGCAGATCGTCGCCCGGCGGCATCGCGGTTAACCGGTGGCCGGCAACATAGATGCAGTGACCAAGAATCAGTCTCGGCGTCAGCAGTTCAAGATCGGCCAGAAACTGGATTGGAGTGCGGGCAACCCGGCGAATCATCTCGTGAAACTCATAGCCCGCCTGAGCAGCGTGGATCGTGATCGGTACATCCAGTGATTCCGCGGCCGCCTGAGCTTCTTTCAACAGCTCCGGTGTCAGATTATCGAGTTTGGCGGGGACGATCGCGCCCCTCAGCCGCCCATTGTGGTCGCCGTCATGCTCCTCGACGAAGCGCACACCACGCTTGAATCCCTCTATCCCGGATTCTCTGTGCTGGTGATAGCGGAAAGCTCCAGTTTCAGCATCCAGCACCCAGGTCGCCTGCTCAAACCCGTGGCCAACATACGCCCGCACGCCTGATTCACCGACGAGCTCGCCAAAGACATCGACATCGCCAATCGAGCCGCCGATGTCGAAAAATGTTGTAACTCCAGATTTCAGGAGCTCGATGATCGGATAGAGTCCTGCAACCCGGCGCTCTTCCCCGGAGAGAGTTGGTCCACGGCTGCCCATCGTCTCGGCCGATGCGCCGGCAAACACCATGCCCGAGTTGTAGTAACCGTGCGCGCCCTTGTCGGTCATCAACACCTGGGTGTCGATGCCGGCGTGGACGTGGCAGTTAATAAATCCTGGCGAGACGAGCTTGCCGATGGCATCAATCGTGACATCCGCCTGACCGGGATCATCACGCGACACGCTAACAATCGTGTCACCCTCGATCACCACATTGCCGCCGGGCATGATTGCGTGGCCGCCATCGTGCCAGACGACGATATCTCCACCGCGAATCACTGTTTTGGTCATCGTTACTCCAGGTTCTCAACTCAAGCCTATTGTGGCGGCCGAGATCATCTCCAGGCGCCGGGTTTTGCGCTATCCCATGCTATGCTGCTGATATAAACGAATCCGGGAAAGGAAGCCAATCATAAACGCGTTCGAGCTTGCCCAACTCATGCGAGACCACAAGGAATCAGACCGCGCCTATCACGAGTTCCTGCGCGTGCCCGCTCTCAACGCCGGTATCTATGTGCTACGCGCCGGAGAGCCGGACCCACAGCAGCCTCACGAGCAGGACGAAATCTACTACGTCATAAACGGAACGGCTTCATTCGCATGTGACGGCCACGAGGACCAGCCAGTCACGACAGGCGCCGTCATCTATGTTGAGAAAGGCGTCGCTCACCGCTTCCATTCAATCACCGAGGATCTAACGTTGTTCGTCGTTTTCGCAGGCTAATCATAGAGTCAATATAGCCTCGTCTTGTCCAGCACGTTGCGCATGTCATCGACGCGTCCCTCAATGAAACACTCCAGATTGTGGCAAAAGATGTCAGTAATTTTGCTGTTCTCACTGGTCGAGGTGCTGCCGGAGTGCGGGCTGACCAGAACGTTGTCCATCTCCCACAGTGGGCTATCGGCCGGCAGAGGCTCGGTGGCAAAAACGTCCAGCGCGGCAAAGGCAACCTTGCCGGAGCGTAGTGAACGGATGAGTTCGGGTTCGTCAACAATTGCCCCCCGTGCGATATTCACGAACAGGACGCCAGCCTTCATGGCTCCAAACGCAGCTGCGTCGATCATGCCTTCAGTTTCAGGCGTGTGCGGGCAGCTCAACACAACCGCGTCAGCCTGCCCAAGCATCTCGTGTAATCGCTCGCGGGTAAACAGGACATCCACACCCAGCTCGGCCAGCCGCTCGTTACCGCCGCGGCTGCCCAATGCCAGTACCCGCATCCCGAAGGCTTTGCCGATCCTGGCTACTTGACGGCCGATGCGCCCCGGGCCGACGATGGCGAGCGTCTTGCCGGCCAACTCATCCGAGCAGAAGCGCTCCCAGTGCTTGCCACCCTGATCGCGCTGGATCCTTGCCAGTTCCTTTACATGAATAAGCATGGCCATGAACGCGAACTCCGCCAGCGGCTCGGCGTGCACGCCACTCGCCGTCGTTATGACGATATCGCTGGTATCCAGCCCCAATGCCTTGACTTTCGGCCCAACCCCAGCGCTCGTTGTCTGCACCCAGCGCAAGTTCGGGACGAGGTCAAGAATTCGCGGGCCATCTGATGCCACAGCCGGAAAGTCCCACAAAACGTTGGCTATGGCCAGATGGGCACCCCAGCGAGCTTGTTGCTCAGCCGTCAGATTGAAATCTGGCGTTCCCTGATGGTCGGCGATATAGCGGGTGGGAGGCAACAGGTCCGGATCGTACAGAATCTGGACCTGTTCGGGCGCGGCGGCGCGCATCCGCTCCACATGTTCGGGCTCAAGGGGCGAGGTAATGAATACGTTCAACATCTCAATCTCTACTCCGTAGTGCTCGCGTTGCAAATTCAATTCGACGGCAGAGTAGCACACCCTGGTCTGAGATCCCCTACTCCGATCTGTTATTCTCAATGTCTAGCGACGGATGCGCGCGGAGGAGACATTTCTAACGGCATGGACCTACTTCGCGACGTGCTGCAATACGCTATGGATAATCAGGGCCGGCTACAGGATGCTCTGGGAGTTCATCTGAGGTTGAGCTTGTATGCGCTGTCGATTGCCATGGCAATCTTCATCCCGCTGGGTGTCCTCGCTTCCCGCAGCCGCAGGATCGGGCCGCCGCTGGTAGCTCTGGTGGCTGCGGCGAGAGTTGTGCCAAGCCTGGCGTTGCTTTTCCTCATGCTGCCCTTGTTAGGCACGGGATTTCGGCCCGCACTGGTGGCGCTAACGATTCTGGCCGGTCCGCCACTGATCGTGAACACGGATGCCGCCATGCGCAATGTGAACGCGTTTGTGCTGGAGAGCGCACGCGGGCTTGGCATGAACCCGCTGCAAGTGTTCGCGAAGGTCCATCTCCCACTGTCACTGCCAGTTATCGTCACCGGCGTCCGTAGCGCGACGATCGACATCATCGCAAGCGCGACGTTGGCGGCTTTTATCGGCGCTGGCGGATTAGGTACATTCATACTCTCGGGATTAACGCTGCGCGATACGCGGTTGTTACTGGTAGGCGCGATTCCGGTGATTGCGCTGGCGTTGACCGCGGAAGCGATCCTTAACGGTGTCGAGCGTCTGGTAACGCCCCCGGCAACGTAATCCGCGTTGCGTGCAGGTACGTCTATAGTAGGTAGGTGTCACGCTTGTGACCAAATACGAAGGGAACCGACATTGAAACTGAAATGGTCCTTTGGACCTCTCGCACTTCTGCTCTTAATTCCAGCCCTGGTCGTGGCGTGTAGCCCGTTTGGTGACGATGACGGTGAGACGGTCACCGTTGGCTCGAAGGATTTCGCCGAAGAGCTGATTCTCGGTGAGATGTATGCCCAGTTGCTGGAGGATCACGGCATCAACGTCGAACGCGCGCTCAACCTCGGCGGCACGAACATTGCCCATGAGGCATTGATCAATGGCGATATCGATCTTTATCCGGAATACACCGGCACCGCACTGCTGGCAATCCTGAGTATGGAGACGATGTCCGACCCAGACGAGGTCTACCGCATCGTCTCGGAAGAGTACGCTGAGCAGTTCGACCTCGTGTGGCTTGAACAGGCGCCGATGAACAACGCCAACGCCCTTGCGACGTCACGAGAGTTTTCAGAGGCGAACAACCTGACAACAATCTCGCAAATGGTTGAAATGGCCGGGGAGATCAGGCTGGCGGCCGTGCCTGACTTTGAAGAGCGTGAGGACGGGCTCGCCGGTCTCATGCAAGTATATGGCGATTTTGAGCTTCAGGAGTTCCTGGTTTTCGATCCTGGCATCAAGTATGAAGCCTTTCTTGACGGAGATGCCGATGTTGTCCAGGTTTTCGGAACGGACGGCCAAATTGGCGGCTACGATCTGGTAGTGCTTGAGGACGACCAGGGACTGTGGCCCCCTTACCACGTCGCACCGGTGGTTCGGGAAGATGCGCTCGACGCCAACCCGGAAATTGCGGACATCCTGAACGAAGTTCAGCCTCTTCTCACCAGTGAGATCATGACCGATTTGAACTGGATGGTTGAAGGCCCAGAGGGGCGCGATCCAGCGGATGTCGCCCGTGACTTCCTGATCGAGAATGGGCTCATCGACGAGTAGCCCAGGTTGCCAAGAACGACTGATTGTCTGGCTGGCGACGTGTTTGTTGTCGCGGTTGCGCATCTTCCAGGTGCAGGGATCCGTCTTGCACTGATGGTACGCCATCAATACGAAACGGATCCCGTCATTCCGAGGTAATGACGCAGTTGAGAGCAGGTAAATCATAGCGGCGCAAGACAGCCACAGCAGCAAAGCGAGCTCGATCCACTTCAAAGGGGTGAGCCTGGTCTATCCCGGCGCCACCCGTCCAGCGGTGGATGATGTCTCGCTAGAGATTGAGCCGGGCGCGTTCGTCGTACTGCTCGGACCTTCCGGCTGTGGTAAAACAACCTTGCTCAAGATGGTAAACCGTCTCTACGAGCCAACTGACGGCGATATTCTGCTCGACGGACAGAAGGTCGGCAGCTTCCCGGCGCCGGCACTGAGACGACGCATCGGTTATGTCATTCAACAGACCGGCCTCTTTCCACACATGCGGATTGAGGACAATGTCGCGGTGGTGCCAAAGCTTCTTGGTTGGGACAAGAAGGCCATTTCGCAGCGGGTCGATGAGCTGCTCGAACTGGTTGGCTTGCCGCCGGACGAATACCGTCGCCGGTATCCCGGACAGTTGTCGGGCGGGCAGCAGCAGAGGGTCGGGTTAGCACGTGCGCTGGCCGCCGATCCATCAACCCTGTTGATGGACGAGCCCTTCGGAGCTCTCGACGCCATCACTCGCACTCGTCTCCAGGACGAGTTGCGGCTCATCCAGAGCCGTCTCGGCCAGACCGTGCTCTTCGTTACCCACGACGTTGAGGAAGCCGTCAGGTTGGCTGATGTTATGGTGGTCATGCGCGAGGGTAAGGTTGTCCAGTACGATGAGCCGCTTCGCATCATGGTAGACCCAGCCAATGACTTCGTTGCCGACCTGGTTGGCGCAGGAGACGTCCTCCGAAGGCTCAGCCTGTTACCAGTGAAAGCCGCGCTCCAACCCGCCGACGGTCGTCCAGCTGATGGACCCGAGCTCAAAACATCCACCGATCTGCGATCGGCGTTGAGCCTGCTTCTGGAGAGTGATGCGGAGCGCCTCCCGGTAGTCGACGACCATGATCAAGCGGCGGGCTGGATCGATCTGGCGTCCATTCACCGCCTCAGCGCCATGGAGCCCGGGACAGGCGATACACATGAAGCAGTTCGAAAATG
>JACCZH010000350.1 GCA_013696045.1 Chloroflexia bacterium | reverse complement strand
TGACCGCTGACTCAGCCGACGCCAGAGCGTAGCGTTGTTGAATCTCGAGTAAGCCCGCATAGGTCGTCTGGTATGTGTTGAGTAGCGTTCTGAGCTGGCGAAGCTCAGTTTGCACCAGCTCGGAGCTGGCGTTCGGACTCAGCTCCAACTCGCTAATCCGCACGGCAGTCCCATCAATCTGGGCGCGCACTTCAGCGATGTCATTACTAATATTGGTGGCGCCGGGGTTTCCGGTTGTCGCGCGTTGTTCCTGCACCTGCTCGGTGAAAACCATCGCGAGCGTGTTGGCAATCTCAGCGGCGCGCCCCGGGTCCGAATCTGTAACGGCCACCTGCAAAAGCTGAGTGTCCGCGATGGCGGAGACGGAGGTCATGTCATCGATATCATCCGCGGTGAGATCGCTGTTGAGCCGGATTGCCGTTTCTTCAAGAACGGCGTCGGTTGTGGCGAGTTCACTATACGTGCGCGACAAACGCTCGGCTGTCAGAAGATCGTTGTAGTTCGACCCGGCGCTGGGCTGGGTTGCGTCGATGAGCAAACTCGCGCGCGCATTATACATGGGGGTCATGGTTGTGCTCAGCGCATAGGCTGCGATGGCCGCCAGCAGCGGCAGCGCCATAAGAACCCACCACCAGCGCCGCGCAAGTTTCAGCGCTTCGGCGAATGTCAGTTCTGTCATGAGTTACACACCAGCAGTTTCACGCCTCTCAAAGCAGAATATAGCGCGTTCAGCTTTCCATACTGTGGTAATCAAACCATATTTCTCCAGGCGTCTGATATAGGAAAACGGGGCCAGATCTGGCCCCGTTGTAGATGACTGCTGGCCACGGAAATTAATCGGCGGCGTTTGACGTTTGGCGGGTATCCTCAGCGTCTGGTTGCAGCTCACGGGCAACTCCGCCGCGCGAATGCCAGTTCCAGGCGCTGCGAACGATGCTCTCAAGATCATTAAATACCGGCCGCCAGCCCAGCACCCGCCGCGCCTCCGATGCGTCAGCGATGAGCTCCGCCGGATCTCCCGCGCGCGGCAACGTCAACCGCACAGGAACCGATTTCTGGCTCACCCGCTCCACCGTCGCAATAACTTCGCGCACGGAGTACCCGTTACCGGTGCCCAGGTTAAGCGCCAGATTGTCACCGCCGTCCAGCAGATGTCCCAGCGCCCGGATGTGAGCGTCGGCCAGATCGTTGACATGAACGTAATCGCGCACCGCCGAGCCGTCTGGCGTCGGGTACTCGGTTCCGAAGACTTCAAGATATGGACGCAGGCCCATAGCCGCTTGAATTGCCAAGGGGATAAGGTGTGTCTCCGGAGTGTGATTCTCACCGATCGCACCGTCCGGGTCCGCTCCGGCGGCGTTGAAATAGCGCAGCGCGGTCCAGTGCAGCCCATACGCATGGCCATACCACTTCAGCATCTGCTCAACGAACAGCTTGGAGTCGCCATATGGATTCACCGGCTTCTGTGGATGGCGCTCGGTGATCGGTAGCTCTTGCGGATCGCCATAGGTAGCGCAGGTCGAGGAAAAGACAATCTTCTTCACCTTAGCATCCATCATGGCGTCGAGCAGGTTAAGCGTGTTGACGACATTGTTGCGGAAATACTTGCGTGGATTCTGCATCGACTCGCCGACATACGCACTGGCGGCAAAGTGAATAACCGCGTCAATCTCGTGCGTCTCAAGCACACTGCGCAGCAGCGCCTTGTCGGACAGATCACCCTCAACCAGCGGCCCCCAGCGCACTGCCCAGCGGTGGCCGAAGCTGAGATTGTCAAACACCACCGGCTGGTGGCCGGCCCTTGCCAGCGCCTTGGCGGTGTGGCTCCCGATGTAGCCCGCGCCCCCGGTTACCAGTATCTTCATCCGTCGGCCTCCATTGTTTTCCGTCATTTTTCTCTAACGTCCGCGCCGATGGTTCCAGGACTTTAGCACTCAGCATACGCACCGCAACCCAGTACGTCACGATACGGAAGTACTGGACATCACTCTAGCCAAGGTACCGAGGTAAAACCGGGCACGAGACACGGCGGTTGTCTGAGAGGTTATTCAGGAACAAACGCCGGGGTTATGCGGCAAGGCCCAGGACGAACACCCGCCCGGAGCTAGACCACGGTCCGCAAATACTCGATCGTCCGGCGCAGGCCGTCAACCACCGGCACACAGGGTTCCCAGCCCAGCTCCCGGCTGGCCAGCGTGATATCCGGCTTTCGTTGCCTGGGATCATCCTCGGGTAACGGCCGAAAGACGATCTCGGACGAGGTTCCGGTTAACTGCTGCACCAGATCAGCCAGCTGGAGCATTGTGTACTCCTCGGGATTGCCGATATTGACCGGTCCTGAGTAGTTCGACGCCATCAGCCGCACGATGCCCTCCACCAGATCGCTGACATATTGAAAGCTGCGCGTCTGGCTGCCGTCGCCGTAGACGGTGATCGGCTCATTTCTCAATGCCTGGGCAATGAAGTTCGTAACCACCCTGCCATCGGCCGGGTCCATCCGTGGGCCGAAAGTGTTGAAAATGCGCACGATGCGCGTCTCCAAACCCCGGCTGCGCGCATACGTTGACGTCAACGCCTCACCATAGCGCTTGGCCTCGTCATACATCGAGCGCGGCCCAATCATACTGACATTGCCGCGATACTCTTCGCGCTGTGGGTGCTCCAACGGATCGCCGTACACCTCGGAGGTGCTGGCAAAGAAAAAACGTGCACGGTTCTGTAGCGCCAGCTCCAGCAACCGGTAGGCGCCTTCGCTATTCACCCGCATCGTCTCGACGGCAAACTCCTGATAGACCGGCGGGCTGGCCGGACTGGCCAGATGATAGATCTGCTCCAGCAACGGAAGCTCAGGCAACGGCTCGATGATGTCGTGATTGACGAAGGTAAAGCCGCGACGTTGCCGCAGGGCTGCGATATTCATCTCGGCGCCTGTCACCAGATTATCGACGCACACTACCTCGTAACCGTCGTTCAGCAATCGCTCGCATAGGTGCGAGCCAATGAATCCAGCCCCACCGGCAACCAGTATCGCCACTCCCGAACCTGCTTTCACTCGCTGACAAAACGGACAAAACGCGCACGCTGGCGCTTTTACCATTTGGTAGGGGAGGCGGCTTGTCCCCTCCCGGACATTCAGGGATCAAAACCACGGGAGGGGACAGGCCGCCTCCCCTACCGAGCCCTGGAACGTCGTTCGTTCCAGCCAGCCTAAGAATATCAGCCGCGTCAGCGCGCTCGCGCTGTGCGCGGCCGCCAGTCATCGCGATGTAACACTGCCACCAGCGCAGCCGCCATGAGAAGATCGTCATGCAGCTGCGCATCTTCGACACCCCAGCGCACCAACCGCCCTGGACCAGGCAGCACGGTGTACCGGCAAGCCTCCATCTGACGCAGGAAAAGCTGTCCCAGGCGTGCTTGCTCGCGATCGGCGCTGGTGGTTGGATCGAAAGTCTGAAAGCGCCCCGAGTCGATCAAACCCAGGAACTCCCAGGCCAGCTGGCTTTTACTGGCTGACGAGAAAACGAACGGCGTCACCATGCGCTCGCCCAGCGACTGCCGCAAAAACGCCGCCAACCCTGCCCCAACTCCGGTTGCGTCGATCACGACCTGGCGGGCGTTCCAGACCCGCGTTGCCAGCTGGACAATTCGCTCGTGCAACGCGGTATGTCGAGTGCCAGTCCAGAGATACCAGGCAACCACTTCAAAACGTGGCTGCTCGCCCGGCACAACTCGGATAACCGAAACCGCTGTTGAGTCCTTGCGCGGCCGGGCCTGACGCAACGCCGCTCCTTCCAGCCCGTCTTCCTCTTCTCCGGCCACATCAATCGCCAGCGCATAGACAGCGTTGGACCCATCCGGCCGGTCCAACGGTGGAAATGTCCCCTGCGCCAACCCTCGACGCTCTGGAGGGAACAAACCACCCGCGCCGTCCAGCTCCTCCAGTCTTAATGAAAGGGTGCTGCTCGCCAAGCAACCCGATCTGACGTCGAACGTAGTTGCCATAGACCGGCAGTTCGGTTGCAACCTCGCGCCAGGGTACCCGAAACACGCGCTGCACGCCGTCCGAGCGCTCAAGCTCACTTAGCAGGTGCATCTGGCGCGCCAGCAGGGTCGTGCCCGACCAGACGGTTCCAAGGAAAACGGTGGTCGCGTTGCCCGAAGCCGCCATCGGCGCGAAGACGGCGTCCCAGACATCCGGCTCGATATCCTGCGCCTCGTTGGCCACCAGCAGCAGGTCGGCCGTGTTGCCCCGGCTGTTGGCGTTTCTCGACGCTGACAGGAAACGCACACTCGCACGGCCAACCTCGACAATCGTCCCTTCACGCAACCGCGTCTGGTGACGAGTCAGCGGCATTTGAAGACGCTCTACCAGCCGGTCGCGGGCGATGATGCCTTGCGGCCGTAACGCAGGCAGCCCGACAACCACGTTGCCGCCTTGAAAGCGGTAGCGGCTTAAAAGAAACGCGCACAGTTGCGCAAGCATCTCATCCTTGCCCGACTGGCGGCTGAAAGCAACCGCCAGCTCGCGCGCCAGACCTTTGTCCACACTCTCGGCAATCGCCCGCGCGGCCGGTAGCTGGTACTGCCGCAGCGCGTGCTCCGGCAACATAGCCCGGCTGAACGCCCCGACATCGCTGTGGACGAGCGCCAGCCCACGTTCCAGGCCGGCCCGCGCGAGTGTCACGACCAACCGCCCGCCACCAGGCGGCCAAGCACATCAACGACGATGGCTGACACCACGACATAGAAGAGCGTGTCCATCCTCCGGCGCAGATAGCCGATCTCACGCCCCAGGTCGCTCACCATCTGCCGCGTTACCGCCTCGTAGGCAGACGAGGGCGACAGATCGACACCCTCCGCCTGCTCCTTCCGGCGCTGTCGCACCAGATACGCCAGTCTATCGGCTGGACGCTCGTTCATTGCCCGCCTCCAAGTCCCATTTCGATCAGGATCTTCGTCAGCGCCTCGGTCAGGTCGTCAGCCAGCCGGCCGGAGATGGTGCGCTGGGCTTGCACCGCATAGACCGTGGCATTTGCCAGGCGCGCGACAGTCTGAGCTGTGTCGCGTGGATCGCCGTCCAGCGCGTCCAGCGCCATGACCCGGCGCAAGATCAGTCTCAGCGAGCCGATCTCTTCCTGCAGAGACAAATCACCGCCCCCTGTCTCAATCAGGCGACGGATCGTCCTCTCAACCAGCTCCTCATGTCGCCCGCTACGAGCCAGTTCGGCAAACATCTCCGACCTGCGCTGCCGGTCATTGTGCTCTGCCCCGTCGCCCTCAACACGCCTGTCGTCTCGGCGATGCGACGCGCAGAATCTCCGCCCACGCATCGCCCACGCCCGGCAACCCGGACGCGCGCATCGTTGCGAGGTCATCCGACATCACCACCTATCTCTGTGCATTTGGGGATCGATTATGTGATCCAGCCGCACCCTCACGAGCACCCATGAAGCCACGATACGTGCCAGGCGTGCAGGGGTTGACCGTCCCAATAGTGGTACTGTAGAAAGGTAAGTAATGAGCAGTTTGGGCGGCCAGTGGGCCGTCAACGACAGTAGTTAGGAGTTTTCATGGCTGACAAGCGCAAGGTCACCATTGAGTACTGCACATCTTGAGGATATCTCGCAAAAGCCGCCAGTTTGGCGGAAAAGATCCTTCACGACCACCACGAAACCGTTGCGGAGGTCACGCTGATCCCATCCAGTGGAGGCGTTCACGAAGTTACCTTCGGTGACGAGCTTATCTCTTCCAAAAAGGAAACCGGCAAGCACCCCGACACGGACGAGGTGCTACAGAAGATCGCGAGTTAGCCCGCCGGGTGCTTGCAACCTCCAACCCCTGCGCGCCGCGTAGGGGTTTCCCGGTTTTGGGATTGGTTTATGGATCACGTTGAACGCAGCCCAACGTTGTTGACGGTTTCTGTCGGCGGGGGAGGCGGCTTGTCCCCTCCCGTTTGCATCAAGGTAAGCGAGATACGGGAGAAAATCGCGCTGTTTCAGTCATCCTGAGGCAACGAAGGATCTCTGGTTTCCTCATTCTCCGGCCCAAAGCAAGATCTTTCGTTACCTCGGAGCCTGCCCTGAGCGCAGCCGATGGGATGACCATCGTAACAGCGTTCTTTGACGTGCGATTCCTTACGTTGATGCACATGGGGAGGCGGCTTGCCCCCTCCCGTTTTGGCGCCCTGGGGAGTTATCCGGGAGG
>JACCZH010000143.1 GCA_013696045.1 Chloroflexia bacterium | reverse complement strand
TACACGAACAACGTCGGCCTCTATTACAACCGGGGCATGTTCTCTGCGGCCGGCCTGGATGGTCCCCCGACGACTTGGGACGAGCTCGTCGAGTTCGGTCAGGCCCTGACCGACGGCGATTCCTACGGCATGATGATGGGCGCGAGTGGGATGGGAGCGTTCGTCTTCTGGCCGTTCGCGTTCCAGAACGGTGCCACACTCATCAGCGACGATGGCATGACGGCGGAGTTCGGTAGCCCAGAGGGTCTCGAGGCGTGGAACTTCTATTCCGATCTCTACCTTACTCACGGCATTGTTCCAGCGGACATCAAAAGCGCGACGACGGCTTGGGACCAGACGTTCGCTCCGTTCATCCAGGAACGCGCCGCCATGGTGATGTCTGGTGACTGGGCGACCGGCGCGATCGTCGCCGGAAATCCCGAGATCGACTTCGCCGTCGCGCCGCTGCCGGTTGGCCGGGAAGCCGCAACGGTTATCGGCGGCTACAATCTGGCGATTCCTCCGACCTCACCGAATGCGGATGCCGCTTGGGATTTCATCGCCTGGTTGACCGCCGAGGAACAGGCATGGATTCTGCAAGAGTACAGCCGGATCCAGGCGCGTGCCGATATCGTGGACACGGAGTACGCAACCAGGGACCCGCTGATCCAGGTGTTCATCGAGCAATCGGCAGTCGGACGAGCGCGCGCGACCGTGCCAGCCTGGACCGAGATCGAAGCCACGATCGTGGCCAACGCCTGGGATTCGGTGATTCTGGAACAAGCCTCTCCGGACGATGCGCTCGCAACGGCTGTTGAGCAGGCCAATGAATTGCTGGCCGACCAGTAGCGAGCCGTTATCGCAGGCATCTTGACATTCGGCGGTACGAGGCGGCGCCTGCCGCCTCGTACAGTTTTTGCCAAGTGCGCAGTGGGAGGGTCGTCCGGCTCCCAACGGCTGGAGCCAACTCGTCAATACTGCGCTAAAACCGTACACCTACGCATCGAACTGGGGAAGAGTGACCTTGGATACTGCGCAATGCCCGCTTTTCAGTCGAGTTGAGAGCTAAGAATGCTCCGCAAACTCCGAGGCGGGGAGCGGCTGTTCGGCTACACGTTGCTTCTCCCTACCCTGGCACTGCTCGGAGTGGTCATTCTGTACCCGCTCGTCAACGGAACTCGAATCAGCTTTATGCGGATGCGGCTCACGAGTGCCGCCGAGCCCCACTATGTTGGATTCGACAACTACGTCCAGCTTTTCCAAGACAGCGAGTTTTGGTTTACCTTCCGCACCACAGCCATCTGGACGGTTTCCAATGTCGGGGCGCAAATGCTGCTGGGGTTCGGGCTGGCTCTGCTTCTGAACGAGCAACTCAAGGCTCGCGGTCTGTTTCGCTCCATTGCACTCGTCCCGTACATCGTCCCTTCTGTCTGCGCGGCGCTGATTTGGCGCTGGATGTTCGATGGCAGCTCCGGCATCATCAACGCCGTCCTGCTGAGAGTGGGACTGATCGACTCGTATCATCCCTGGCTCGGCGATGTGAACACTGCCCTGCCGGCGGTGATTATTGCGAGCGTGTGGAAGGGCACGCCATTCGTCATGCTCCTGCTCCTCGCAGGGTTGCAAACCATCCCTCCAGATTTCTATGAGGCGGCGGCAATCGACGGCGCTTCGTCCTGGCGTCGACTGAAAGACATTACGATCCCACTTCTCCAGCCTATGCTGGCAATAGCGATGATTCTCACGACCGTCTACACCGTTAACAACTTCAATGCAATCTGGCTCATGACGCAGGGCGGGCCACTCGGAAGCACCGAAATCCTCTTTACCTCGGCCTATAAGAGGGCGTTTGAACGGTACGACTTCGGGATGGCCGCCACGATTTCCGTGGTTCTCTTCGGCATCCTGGCCATCTTCGGTGCCATCTATATCTTCCTCGTGGAGCGACAGGAGCAATCGGGTTGAAGCCGTCTCGCAATGCCTTCTTTGCTAAACACCTGCTGGCGGCAGGCGCTTCTTGCCTGATTCTCGTTCCCTTCCTTTGGATGGTCTCCACCTCGCTCAAGGACCCGGTAGAAGTCGTCCTGCGTGATCCGACCATCTTGCCCCGGACGTTTGAGGTAGAGAACTATGGGCGGGTCTTCTCGAGGGGGCGCTTTGGAGACTACTTCCTCAACAGCATCATGGTCTCGACTGCCACCACTCTGATCTGCGTTACCCTGGCCACCCTGTCTGGCTACGCCTTCGCCCGCTACCGGCTTCCCGGCGGCAAGCCGCTATTGTTCGGGATTCTGGCGACGCAGATGTTTCCAGAGATTCTGCTGGCCATCCCGCTCTATGTCCTGCTGAGAAACCTTGGTCTCCTCGATTCGCTTCTGGGACTCATCCTCGTGTACACCACTTTCGCGTTGCCATTCTGTGTCTGGATGCTTCGCAACTATTTCATGGCGATTCCCCGCGATCTTGATGACGCGGCAATCGTGGATGGCGCAACGCGATTACAGGCCTTGCGCACGGTAATTCTGCCAGTGGCGGTTCCGGGAATCATCGCCACGGCGCTGTTTTCCTTTATCCTGAGTTGGAACGAATTCTTCTACGCGAACACATTCATTTCGACCCGCGACCGGCAAACCGTTTCGGTTGGTCTTCAGTCGCTTATTGGTGAGTTCACCACGGACTGGGGATTGCTCATGGCCGGAGCGGTCGTCACGACCGCTCCGGTTGTTGCCGTATTCTTCTTCGTTCAGCGGTTTCTCACGCAGGGACTCGCGGCGGGAGCCGTGAAAGGGTAACGATGCCGTCGACGCTGACCGGATCCGACAATTGAAACCCCGTCTCCCATGTCAGAACACGCTCGCGACAAGCGGCGCAACCTCGACCGCATTCCCGCCGGTGGCGAGTGACCTCTCGATTGCGTGCACCATTGCAATCGGCCGCACCAGTTGCTCGTCGGAGAACGGCGGGACACCGGTCGTCATCCCGTCGAGAACGATCCTGATCGCCCGGCGGTAGCCATCGTGAGCGGCGAGGATCGGGCCCGATGCCGTTCCCTTCGTCCCAAACAGCGTGGCATGGAAGGCGTACGTCGCGTCGCCGGTGTAGGTCAGCGCGGCGTGCGCGCCATCACCCCATGTGACGACCGCCGTTACCGATTTGCCCGTCCGGGTCGCACTGACCGTGCGGACATCGTCGCCAATGAGCTGCAGGGCAATCTCGATCGAGTGGGTGGCATAGAAAAATGGGCCTTCGTAGATGCTCTCGAAGTCGCATGGTCCGCCAATTTGCGCGGCCCGGATCGAGCCGATCCCGGCTGCCTCGGCGGCGATCGCCGCACGGTCGAAGCGTCCACTCGCATCGACGAGAACGAGGTAAGGAACGCACCGTTCGCATTCGCTGTGGCGATCAGCTGGCCGCAATCCTCCAGCGAGATCGCAAGTGGCTTGTCAATGAACACCGGCAGCCCCCGCTTCAGGAACGGGAGTGCGTGCTCGGCGTGGAGC
>JACCZH010000218.1 GCA_013696045.1 Chloroflexia bacterium | reverse complement strand
CCTTGTAGGGATCGCCGACGGTGTCACCGGTCACTGACGCCTGGTGGGCGAGCGAGTTCTTGCCACCATGGGCGCCTGACTCGATGTACTTCTTGGCGTTGTCCCAGGCCGCGCCGCCGGTCGTCATCGAGATGGCCACGAAGAGGCCGGTAATGATCGAGCCAATGAGCAACCCACCGATGGCTTCCTGTCCCAGAGTGAGTCCGAGAACGACCGGAGTGAAGACCGGCAGCATGGCCGGGAGGATCATCTCACGCAGAGCCCGGCGAGTTACGATGTCAACGCAGTGACCGTATTCCGGCCGTTGCGTACCTTCAAGGATGCCTGGCATCTCGCGGAACTGCCGGCGCACTTCGACGACGACGGCGCCGCCGGCCTTGCCGACCGATTCCATAAGCAGCGCGCCGAAGAAGTACGGCAGCGCGCCGCCAATGAGCAGGCCGATCAGGACGCGCGGATCAGAGAGGTCGAACGCAATGCGTTCGCCTGACGCGGTAGGTTCAAGCTCAAGGAAGAATGAAGCGAAGAGCACCAGTGCGGCAAGACCCGCTGACGCGATGGCATAGGCTTTTGTGACAGCCTTGGTGGTGTTCCCGACCTCGTCAAGAGGATCGGTGATCGCGCGCACTTCGTCCGGCATTTCAGCCATTTCGGCGATACCACCGGCGTTGTCGGTAATCGGGCCGAAGGAGTCGATGGCGACGATGATACCGGCCATCGAAAGCATAGCCATGGCGGCGATCGCGATGCCATAGAGGCCAGTGTTTGGATTGACGCCAGCCGTCAGTCCATAGGCAACGTAGATGGCGAGCGCGATCAGCCCGATCGGCAGGGCTGTGGATTTCATTGAGAGCGCGAGTCCGGCAATGATGTTTGTGCCATGGCCGGTTTCGGATGCCTCGCCCAGGTCACGCACCGGCTTGTAGTTGGTGGAGGTGTAGTACTCGGTGAATATCACCACACCGGCGGTGACGACGATGCCGATCACCGCACAGAGGAAGATCTTGAGCGTCTCGCTCATCCCAAAGGTGACGTTAAAGAGGCTGACATCAGAATCGGTGATGATGCCGTTGCCGGCCATCAACCAATTGGTGATCGGGAAGAAGGCGGCGATTGCCAGCACCGCGGCGACGACGAGGCCTTTGTAGAGCGCGCCCATGATGGAGCCGCTCGAGCCGACGCGCACGAAGAAGGTGCCGATGATCGACGCAATGATCGAGGCCGCGCCCAGGACCAGCGGGAAGATGATGGCCGTCTCGTTGTTGTCGAAGACCAGACTGCCGAGGAGCATAGCGGCGATGGCGGTCACAGCATAGGTCTCAAAGAGGTCGGCCGCCATGCCGGCGCAGTCACCGACGTTGTCGCCGACGTTGTCAGCGATAACCGCCGGATTGCGCGGATCGTCCTCAGGAATACCAGCCTCGACTTTGCCGACGAGATCTGCGCCAACATCGGCGGCCTTGGTATAGATTCCGCCACCGATACGAGCGAAGACGGAGATGAGTGAACCGCCGAAGCCAAGCCCAATGAGAGCGTCAACATCCCGGAAGATGGCGTAAAAACCCGACACCGAGGCAAGTCCCAGCCCAACGACGAAGAGTCCGGTGACCGTTCCGCCCTGGAACGCGGTGCTCAACGCGGCGCCGAGGCTCGTGCGGCCGGCCTCCGCCGTGCGGACGTTGGCGCGCACTGCGACGCTCATGCCGATGAAACCAGCCGCGGCTGACGCAATTGCGCCGATAAGAAAACCAATTGCTGTCTCATAGTTGATGAGGAAGAAGAGGGCGACAGCGATAACGACAGCCACGATCGCAACGATCGAGTACTGCCGCCGCATGTAGGCCTCCGCGCCTTCCTGAATGGCGCGGGCGATTTCGCGCATCCGCTCGTTGCCGTCTGGCTGAGCCAGAACCGACCGAACCAGAATTACGCCATAAATAACGGCGGCCACCGAAGCAACCGCGGCCGCGAGTAACCCCGCGTTTACGTCTGACACCCTGACAGTCCCCCCACCATACGAAATCGAAGCACACACAAAGAGAACGCACCGCCCGCGGGTGCGCGATTTGTCGTTACTTACGCGTATTGTAAGCGGGTTGCGGCGGACTGGCAACACGTTCATGCACTAGAACAGCGATTGTGACCGTTCACGACTGCCAGCAATCGTGGCGGCGCTGTGCTATGAATGGCGCTGGCTGGTCCAGACGGCCAGTGAAGTACTACCGCGCGGAAAGGTGAACTGGTGACAATTGGCGACTATCATGCCCATACTCGCTTCTCAATGGACTGCAACGAAACAATGGAAGCACAGTGCCGGGCTGCAATTGAGCGCGGCATTTCCGAGATTGCCTTTACCGAGCATGTCGATCACGACACGTGCGATGATGAGTCGCGAGCCCACTATCGCTACGAGGAATATGTGTCTGAGATCGAGCGCCACCGGACGATGTTTGGCGACCGGCTGACAATTCTCAAGGCGGCTGAGATTGACTGGAACGAGTCGATCCGGGACGAGGTCGCGGAGTTTGTCGCCAATCACGAGTTTGATTTCATTATTGGATCGGTCCACAATCTGAAACACACCTACGTTGGCTTCACGACCCTCGAGGCCATGGGCGGCCCGAGGATGATGTACGACGACTACCTCGACCAGGTACGGGGCATGGTGGACACTGGCTTTCCAGACGTTGTCGGTCACCTGGATCTGCCCCGGCGCTATCACAACGTCTCGATGTGGGATGTGGACGCCGGACATTTCGAGGCGCGAGTGCGTGAAATTTTCCGGCTTGCCGCCGACCGGGGAGTTGGGTTTGAGATCAATACCTCGGGCCTGCGTCGCGGGACGGGAGCAACGTTCCCGGAGCCTCGCGTACTGGACTGGTTTGTCGAGGAAGGTGGGAGCATCCTGACCGTCGGGTCGGATTCTCACCGGGCAGAGGATACCGGGCACTCTATCCCGGAGATCTACACCGAGCTACGCTCGCTGGGAATTGACTGGCGGACCTCGTTTGTGGGTGGGGAGCAGAAGCGGGTGTCGTTACCCGGCTACCCGGCTAGGCGTTCAATCTATTAGCTCGACTTTCAGGTGGTCATCTCGACCGCAGTGGAGAGATCTCTCCACTCCGCGTCGCTCCGGTCGAGATGACCATTTGGTTACAGGTTAAGCCGGCGGA
>JACCZH010000217.1 GCA_013696045.1 Chloroflexia bacterium | reverse complement strand
GTCCAGATACAGGGAGAAGGACGTCATCTAGGCCGACCATCAATGCTCAAAATCGATCCTGAGCCTCGTATTAGCTCGAGGAGCGCTGTAGCAGGGCGTCCAAGTACTCGTGACTGATGCAACGTGGTGGAAGGGGAAATACAGACTGATCCTTCTCGATTGTCCATCTGTCACACTGCCCCTGTCGTCCAATCTTCGCATGCCGCTGCCCAGCCAACGTCCCGTGTATGATCAATGCTGGTAGCGAGACGCGTCGGAACATCACCGATCTCGCCGGGACGCGATAACCAGTGCTGATCCAGTATCCCGACACAGCAGGCCATGGCTTTCGTCAGCCGGATTCTGACTGACGTACAGGAGCGTGTCACTCTATATGGACCCCTATTTCACCGTGCTGACGATGATCGGCGTAGCGAGCATCGGCGCCGCGGTCCTCCCGCGCATCATCTCGGACAAGCCGTTCTCGTTCCCGATCATCTATGTGCTCATTGGCTTCGTCGTTTTTCTGTTTCCACTGGGGCTGGATCTACCGGATCCGCTTGAGCATATCGAGATTACCAAGCGACTCACGGAACTCGTCGTGATCGTCTCCCTGATGGGCGCTGGTCTCAAGCTCGATCGCAATCTCGGGCGCAATGAGTGGCGCTCCACAATGCGACTCATGGCCGTCACCATGCCACTCACGATCGCCCTGGCGGCGCTGCTGGGCTGGTGGGCAGTCGGTCTCGCACCCGCGACGGCGGTACTGCTGGGAGCCGCGCTTGCTCCCACCGACCCCGTACTGGCCTCGGATGTGCAGGTTGGTCCACCCGGGGAAGGTCGCGAGGATGAGACGCGCTTCACGCTAACCGCCGAGGCGGGCCTCAACGACGGCCTGGCGTTCCCGTTCACCAACATGGCTGTCGCGATGGCCGTCGCCGGCAGCCATCCTGCACACTGGATCGGTGAATGGCTGGCCGTTGACGTTGCCTACAAGATTCTCGTCGGAACCGTGGCAGGTATTATCATGGGCCGCTTCCTTGCGATCGTCATTTTCAGATGGATGCGGGAATCTCTGCTCACGCGCAGTGCAGATGGCTTCGTCGCGTTGGGCGCCACCTTCCTGGTCTACGGACTGACGGAGCTTATCGGCGGCTACGGGTTTCTCGCGGTGTTCGTGGCAGCCTACACCCTGCGTCGACAGGAGCAATCTCACGAGTACCACACCGTGTTACATCGCTTTACTGAAGAGATTGAGCGCATGCTAAGCGCCGCGTTGTTGATGATCTTCGGTGGCGCGCTGGTGGGCGGATTGCTCGGCCCGCTCACCTGGGAAGGCGCGCTCGTCGGAGTACTCCTCGTGCTCGTCGTCCGGCCACTCACCGGCTACCTGGCAACATCCCGCACCGGCGTCAAACGGCGCGAGCGTGCGGCAATCGGCTTCTTCGGCATACGCGGCGTGGGTTCGTTCTACTATCTGGCGTACGCTGCGTATCATGCCGAGTTTGAAGGCATGCAGCTCACCTGGGCGATCGCATCGTTTGTGGTGGTCCTGTCGATTGTCGTTCATGGCATCACGGCCGGGCCGATCATGCAGGAGCTTGATCGGCACCGCCCGCAAACGATGCGCGATCAACACGAGGCGCCAACACGGGTGTCGGCCGCAGGCGACGTGCCGCGCTCAATGTCGCCGTAGGTTCCCAAGCCAACGTTGGCAACATGTCGTCAATGGAAAGCTCACTAGACAACTCTAGAAGAAGGCGTTGAATAGCAGGAACACACTATCGCGAACATGGAGCTCCACCACCCGGTGAGGCTCCATGTTCTGTCAAAATGGGAGAGGAAAACGGCCCCTAGACGCACCTCTAGGGGCAGTATATCCGGGAGCACGATGTGACAACACCGCGTCCGCAAGCATCGTATCCACCGTCAGCCTGCGGCTACATGAGACGTAGGCCATCATCTAGGCGGGGCCAATCACTTCATGTACCAGGCTATTGAGCGTATTGAGGTTGAACGGCTTGAGCAGCACCCAGCAGTTTTCTGTGCGCAAATGCTCTTCCATGCCGCGCATTCTGTCGTGGTCGGCCGAACAGACAATCACCGGAATTTCTACAGTCGGCGAGGAGAGTCGCATCATCTCGATAATGTCCAGGCCATCCTCAGGTGTCGCCATGCGCACGTCCATGATCACCAGGTCTGGCATCCAGGCGCAGATCTGCTCAAACGCCGGCCCAGCCTCAAAGAGGGTTTTGACCTCGTATTCTGACTCTGAAAGAATCAGGTCCATCATCCGTAAGAACTGCGTGTCGTCGTTGACGACCATGATCTTCTGCGGCACCATACCCACCCGTTTCTGACTAGGGCTCGTGACCGCCACGCGTTGCGATCATGCGTTCTACAGCATAACGCAGCAGGTGTCCTTATACGGGGTTTGAGCCGGCATGTGCAGCCGCGTCGGCCTGCCACGCATGCTCTTGATTCAGGCCCGGCTGTTGGTGTCGTCTCCGGTAGCGGGTCAGGCCGTCACGAGTCAGCATGGCATGCCGGCAGGGTGGCTCACCATCGTCGCTGGTGAAGGCCACACAACCTGCCTCTTCTAGCCGTGCCAACGACTCGAGGTCAACCACTCTCGCCTCACCCACGAGTCGAGGATGCACCAGCCAGGCGAACGGCCAACCGTCCAAGGGACGGTATTCAAACGGGACGAAGTCAGTGTCGTCAATAGCGGCAGCAGCGAGCATATCCAGAAGTTCGAGATCTTCTGTCCGGAGCTTGCCATTGCCCTGAGACATAGGCTGTACCAATCACGTTTTGCGCAACTCCTGCTCACCGACGTTGTATTCCAGTGTATAGGATTGGTATCAGTCACATGGAGTCACCCGCATCGCACGCGGGCGTATTGGCAATACCGCCTAACTTGCCGTGAGCAGAATCGATCCTGTCAGTACGTTGTGGCCAGACACGCGCTATCGCTACGAAACCAATCTCCTCGCAGGTCGCAACGTAGGATACGATGGAGGAGACATCGTCCATCCGTACACCAACATCGTTGATAGGAGTATCCACCATGCCATACGCACGCGTGATACCGATTCGATCTGGCAAGATCGAGGCGTGCAAGCGCATGCTCGCCGAGATGCTGGGTCCCCGCCGGGACGACTACGAGAAGGCACTGATCGGCGAGGGCATTACGGAGGAGTACTTTTGGATTCAGTCCGGTCGCGAAGGAGATTTTCTCATCATCTACAACGACGGTGATGCGGCCCTGCGCGAGCGTATCCGCGAAGTACGTGCGACCTCATCAGAACCGTTTGACGTGTGGTTCCGCGAGCAGTTCCGCACGGCGTTAGGCATCGACTTGACCCATCCAGCAGCGGGGGCACGAGTCGAGCAGGTCGGTAGCTGGGTGGCCGGTGGCACGGGGTAATTTAGGTGCGGCTGAGCGTTGGAGATCACGCCGTGCTCAGGAGACAAGCATAACCGGTACCGTCACGAATGGGACTTTTGGCTCTATGAGGCCATGCGGTCTACACTGTAGGATGTCTGTAATCAATCCAGGCGGCGATGACACGGGGGGCGTAATCTGGGCACCTGTCCCCTGCTGGAGCCAGTGGTGCAACCGGCCGATCCACACGCGGCTGGTTTTTTTGTGCCTTGAACCACCAGCGACACATTGATCCTGACGGTTCTTCTGGGAGAGCACCGTCAGTAACGGCTATGAGGCACCACAGGGCCGCGATGATATTCGCGGTACGCCAGGGGAGATATTGGTATGCGAGTTGTGGTTGTTGATTCAGATGCAGCGCAGGGGAGATTTCTTCGTTTTATCCTGACCGACGCCGGTCATGACGCCGTCGTTGCACACAATGCAGCCTGCGCATTCACCAACATTATCGGCATCGAAACTGATGCGGTTCTGCTGGAAGCTGAGCTGCCCGACCT
Organism: Chloroflexia bacterium; assembly: GCA_013696045.1. GTDB lineage: Bacteria > Chloroflexota > Chloroflexia > Thermomicrobiales > CFX8 > JACCZH01. Next base: position 25 of record JACCZH010000217.1, on the reverse strand, counting down.
CAACGGCTTTGATCTCTGTAAAGAG
>JACCZH010000169.1 GCA_013696045.1 Chloroflexia bacterium | reverse complement strand
CTCGTGGACTGCACAAAATATCGCTGACGCATGGCGTCCAGTGATTCCTGGCTCATCTCGCTAATCTCGACAGTGTGCCGCTGTGCAGTTTCCAGCAGGATCTCTTCGGCGCGTTTGCGGTCGTCCGTATACGAGATCGGAAGGGTGATCTCCTCCCATAAATAGGGGAAATCGCGGGTGTAATTATAAACCGGCTCGTCGAAAATCCGGGCGTTGCTCACGGTCACAACCCGGCCGGTGTACTGGCGGCTGCGCACCCACATTGGAGGATCGGCGTTCTGCACCGTCGGCGGTTGGCCCATTTCCATAATAGTTGTCTGAATAAAGCCAAGGGCTACGACATCTCCACGCACCCCGCCCATGGTGATACGGTCTCCAACGCTGAAGTTGCTCCCGCGCAGGATGACGAAATATCCCGCGATCGCCGTTACGACCTGTTGCAGAGCGAACGCCAGGCCGGCAGTGACCAACCCAAGCGCTGTTGCAAGACGTGTCGGATCGTCAAACCAGATCGAGAGCAGGCTCAAAATCAGGGCTATGGTCGTGAAAAGACTGACCGCCTGACGCGTCCAGAATCTGGTCTTCTCGTTATGTGTGCCCCGAAGGACCATGCTGGAAAGCTCGATAAGTGCCTTGCGCAGAATGATGACGACTGCGATGATCGCCAGCGTCAGGAGCAGTTTCTGTCCGTTTTCAGCGTTGATGCCAACGAGTCGTATGCCTGACAAGTCCAGGAGCGACCTCCTTCTCGTTCAGTTGACGCTGGCACATCCGCGACGGAGCGATCCAGGATCAGCAGCGAGCGAGCGTTTCCGCACCTTAAGGCTACCGCGAACATTCGGACCATAATGGGTAACTTCGCGCAGCTCTTTAAGACAACTCACTCTCGACAAACTCTACAATCCGGTCAACGCCACGTTTGACCATCTCGGCGCCCTTCTCGGCGGTCCCGACGGCCGGGTTACCGACGACGCCGGTGTCAGAGCGATGGTGCATGCCCTTATATTGGATGACGTCTGTAAATGGCAGTGGCTTCGGAGTCTGGTCCTCAATGCGGTCACGCACCACCAGGTCCGGCTGCAGGTGCAGCATGACCGAAGTGCCGATCTCGGCGGCGTGACCCATGGCGTGCGGGCCGCTATCGACGATGTCTTTCACCAACCCGGCCACGTAATCCCACCAGAACACCTGGGCGCAGCGCACATCGAACGTCTCCTGCAGCTCCATGGACACCTCGCCGATCGGCCCGACGTTGCCACGGTGACTGTTGATGAAGAGCACACGCTTGAAGCCCCAGGCGATGACACTCTCGGCCGTCTCCTGCACATAGGCCATCAACGTCGGCGTCGAGATGTTGAGCGTCCCGGGGAAATCACCCAACGAGCGTGAAAACCCAACCGGCAGCGTTGGCAACACCGGTGCGTTCAGCCGCTCGCCGACGAGCCTGGCAATGTGGGTGACGACAATCGTGTCGGTCCCGGCCGGCAGATGCTGTCCATAGACCTCGACCGCCCCGGTCGGGATGATGACCAGATCGGTCTCCTGCCGGAGCGCATCGAAATCCACCCATGGATGATTCATCATGTACATGGCGTTCCCCAGCTCCTTCCCATTCGAATGCAGCGAGCGCCACATTATCAGGGTAGAGCATAAGGGAACGCAAGGACTGGCGCGCAACGACTTCTTGACTTCGAACATAGTGACGACGTCGCATTGTCATCCCGAGGAACGAGGGATCCGTTCCCTGGAGCTACGGATCCCTCGTTCCTCGGATGACAGTCTGAACCTACTCCTCCGGCGAACCGAACCAGGCCGGGCTGCCCTTGGTGGTGATGCTGATGTGGGTCATCGACTTGCCGGCGGCGGCGCCGTGCCAGTGGCGCTCACCGGGACCCTCGTGGATGACGTCGCCAGGCTTGACCTGCACTTCCTCGCCGCCGTGCGTGCCGACGCGGCCCTCGCCTTCAAGGATGTAGAGCACCTGCTCGCCGGGATGCTCGTGCCAGTGGGTGCGCGCTCCGTCCTTGAAATGGACGATCGAGAGGCTGACGCCGCCCTCGGTCTGGGCGTTGAGCACGCTCTCCAGCGTCACCTCACCGGTGAAGGTCTCACCTTGACGGGACGTATGCTCCTGGCTGCGAATGACTTTCATGGGGTCTCCTCTCTGGTGTCGTCCAAACTTGACATCCCTTCCACAATAGACGATCTTGCCCCAATAGAGAACGCAACCGAACGACAGATGAGGGGAAACGGTCATGAGCGACAACGAAATAGACGAGATCAAAGAACGCATCGCCGCCGAAGCGCGGGTGCTGCACCCGAGGCTGATCGGCATGTCGCACACGATTCATGAGAATCCGGAGACGCTGTTTCAAGAGCACAAAGCGTCCGCTCTGCTGACGGACGAGCTTGAGGAGCACGGGTTTGACGTGCAGCGCGGCGTGGCAGGGCTGGACACCGCCTTCGTCGCTACCTACGGCAGCGGCGAGCCGGTAATTGGAATCCTGGCCGAGTACGACGCGCTGCCGAAGATCGGCCATGCTTGCGGTCACAATCTGATCGGCACCTGGGGTGTTGGCGCGGGCATCATCCTGCGGCGGGCCATGCCTGACCTCAAAGGCACGATCAAGGTCATCGGCACGCCGGCCGAGGAGGGTGGCGGCGGCAAGGTGACGATGGCCGAGGCCGGGGTCTTCAATGGACTCGACGCAGCCATGATGATGCACCCGAGGGACCATACCTATCTCGACCGCGGATCGCTGGCCGTCACACCCTATGAGATCGAGTTCTTCGGCAAACCTGCCCACGCGTCATCGTCTCCGGAGAGCGGCGTCAACGCGCTGGACGCCATGCTGCAAGTGTTCTTCAGCATCAACGCGCTGCGCCAGGCGTTCAAGCCCAACACCCGTATTCATGGTGTCATTACCCACGGCGGCGAAGCGGCCAACGTCATCCCCGATTACACTGCCGCCAGCATCCTTGTGCGGGCAGACGACCAGGCGTATCTTGAAGAGCTGAACGCGAAGTTCCGCAAGATCGTCGAAGCCGCGGCTCTCGCCACCGGCGCCGAGGCGAAGATCACCGAAGGCTTGAGCTACAAACAGAGAGTCTGCAACACGGCGCTGGTTGAGACATTCGGCAAGAATCTCGACGCGCTCGGCGTTGAGCATGAGGTTCCGCCTGCGGGAGCCGGAGTCGGGTCGAGCGACATCGGCGACGTGAGCCAGCTTGTGCCGACGATCCACCCCTACATGCAGATCTGTGAGCCCGGCATTGGCGGCCACACCCGCGAGTTCGCCGTCGCCGCCGCCAGCGAGCGTGCCGACGAACTGACCGCCACCGGCGCAACCGCCCTCGCCTGGACCGCCGCCGATGTGCTGCTGCGGCCCGAGTTGCGCGACCAGTTGAAGGCGTCGTTCAGGGAGCAGTTGGGACGCGATCCGGCATAGGCGACGCAGTGGCGGAGTTGACTGGTCTTCCTCGTAGTTGAGGAGAGATCGTCTTCGTACGGGCTACGCCATGCGTCCCCCTCGGGCCGCAGGCCCGACTCTCTCCTAGAGGGGCGTCTACCAGAGCGTGCGGCGCTAACGCGCCGAGGGCGACGCATGGCGTAGCCCGTACGCACAGTAAACTCCCCGCCTACGACCCCGAACGCGTGCGTGCTATAGCATCCTGCCACCCAGCATACAACCGGTCGCGCTCGCCCTCATCAATGTTGGGCTCATAGCGCAAGTCGGCCGTCCAGAGATCCGCGACCGCTTCGAAGTCTGGGTACACACCGGCCCCCAGCCCGGCCAGCAGAGCCGCGCCGAGGACGGTGGTTTCGATGTTGGCCGGCCTCTGGACCGGGCACTGCACGATGTCTGCCAGGAACTGGCACAGCCACTCATTCAGCACCATGCCACCGTCGACGCGCAACTCAACCGGACGGGTCGCGCCGTCGGCTTGCATGGCTATCAATAGATCGCGAGTCTGATAGGCAACGGCTTCGAGCGCGGCGCGGGCAAAATGGGACCGACTGGTATCACGGGTAATGCCGAAGACTGCCGCGCGGGCGTCCGGGTCCCAGTACGGTGCGCCGAGTCCGGTGAAGGCCGGCACCAGATAGACACCGTCGTTGCCGTCGAGACTCGCGGCCAGTGACTCCGACGAACCGGCATCCGGGATTGTCCCCAGACCGTCGCGCAACCACTGGATCGCCGAGCCGGCCGAGAAGATGCTGCCCTCCAGCGCATACGTTGGCTGTCCGTTGATGCGATAGGCCAGAGTTGTCAGCAGGCGATTGGTCGATGTAACGGGGGTTATGCCAGTGTTGAGCAGCAGGAACGCGCCAGTGCCGTATGTGCTCTTCATCATGCCGGGCTCGAAACAAGCCTGCCCGACCATGGCGGCGTGCTGGTCGCCAGCGATGCCGGTGATCGGGATGGCAGCACCGAAGAGCTCCGGCTGGACGTCACCAAAATGCGCGTTGCTGTCCCGCACAACTGGAAGCATTGCTCGCGGCACGCCCCAGATTTCCAGCAGCTCGTCGTCCCACTCCTGGGTATGAATGTTGAAGAGCATCGTCCTGGCCGCGTTCGTTGCATCGGTCGCGTGGACGTTCCCGCCGGTCAAGCGCCAGAGCAGGAACGAGTCGATTGTTCCGAACAGCAGGTCTCCCCGTTCGGCTGCTTCGCGCGCGCCTTCAACGTGATTCAGGAGCCAGCGGATCTTGCTGGCTGAGAAATAGGCATCGACGACGAGTCCGGTTTTGGCCTGAATCGTTTCGGAATGGCCCGCGCCCACAACCTCAGTGCACAACTCTGCCGTGCGCCGATCCTGCCAGACGATGGCGTTGTGGATTGGTTGACCGCCCGCTCGCTCCCAGAGCAGCGTCGTCTCACGCTGGTTGGTGATCCCAAGCGCGGTCATCGCATCTGCCGTCACGCCTGCCCGTTCGAGAACATCCGAAATCACATCCTGGGCCGCGGACCAGATCTCCTCTGGATCGTGCTCAACCCAGCCCGGCCGTGGATAGATCTGCCGCAGCTCGATCTGAGCCACGCTGATCACGGTGCCCTGATAATCGAACATCACCGCCCGTGTACTCGTGGTGCCCTGATCGAGAGCGAGGATGAGCGAACCGTTCGTCATGAGTAAACCTCCAGCTTCGCCAGGAGACCTCGACGCACGTCTCCTTTGTGTGTACCGTGTACATAGCACACAGTGACGATCTAGCAACCCTGCGGAGGGAACAACAAGTTGACCACACACCAGGAGACTGATCTGCTGGTCATTGGCGGCGGGATCAACGGGGTTGGGATCGCCCGGGATGCGGTGGGGCGCGGGCTGTCGGTGGTGCTCTGCGAGCAGGGGGACCTGGCAGGGGCGACATCGTCGGCGTCGAGCAAGCTGCTGCACGGCGGGTTGCGCTATCTGGAGCAGCGCGAGTTCAAGCTGGTGAGCGAGTCTCTGGCCGAGCGCGAGGTTCTGCTGCGCAACGCGCCGCATATTGTCAAACCGCTGCGGTTCGTCTTGCCGCACAACCCGAAGGTGCGGCCTGCCTGGATGCTGCATGCGGGACTGGTTATCTATGACAGCGTGGCCCGCGATAGCTCCCTGCCGCGCTCGGAGCGGTTCAACTTACGCTCGCACACGTCCGGAGAACCGCTGATCGGCAAGATGCGCACCGGCTTTGCCTATTCTGACTGCTGGGTGGACGATGCCCGGCTGGTGCTGCTTACCGCGCTTGACGCCCATCAACGTGGAGCGACGATTCTGACCCGCACGCGCTGCGTATCGGCAGAGCGGGGCCAGGAGCGCTGGCAGGTGCAGCTCCGTCACACTCAAACTGGCGACGAGCAAACGGTCAGCGCACGTATGATCGTCAACGCCGCCGGCCCGTGGGTTGGTGACGTGCTTACCGATGCACTGGGTGTCGAAACCCCTGTGCGGGTGCGGCTGATCAAGGGCAGTCACATCGTCGTGCCCAAGCTCTATGACGGCGACTATGCCTATGTGCTGCAGAGTGATGACCGGCGGATCGTTTTTGTGCTGCCGTTTGAGAAAGACTTCAACCTGATCGGCACAACCGACATCCCGTTTAACGACGATCCGGCCAATGTTGAGATCACGCTGCGTGAGATCGATTATCTGTGCAAACTGGTGAATGGCTATTTCAAGGAGTCAATCACTCGCGAGGATGTAGTCTGGAGTTTTTCCGGAGTGCGCTCGTTGTACGACGACGATGCGGCATCGGCGGCGTCGGTGTCCCGCGACTACCGGCTGGAGCTTGACGGTGGAGACGGGAAAGCGGCGGTATTGACCGTCCTGGGCGGCAAATTGACCGGCTACCGGCTGCTGTCCGAGCACGTGATGAAACGTACCCAGAGTATCTTCCCCAACCTTGGGCCGGACTGGACCGAAGACGCGCCCCTGCCCGGCGGCATGCTCCAGCCGGCCGAGTTTTCAATGTTTGTCCAGCACGTCCAACTCAAGTGGTCCTGGCTGCCGGAAGGCCTGGCCGAGAGCTACGCCCGGCGCTACGGATCACGGGTTCAAGAGTTGCTCGGCGACGCCGTCTCGCTGGAAGACCTCGGAGGCGAGCTCAGTCCCGGTCTCTATGAACTGGAAGCACGCTTTCTCGTCAGGAACGAGTGGGCGAGCACCGCCAACGACATCCTCTGGCGCCGCACCAAGCTTGGACTGCACCAGTGTCCTGATACCCATGAGCGGCTTACCGCGTGGCTTGAGCATGAGGGATTACTGAGCACCTGGTAGGGATCTCGGCGATTGACTGACGAGCGGTTGAGTTAGAGGTCCTCCGCTAGCGGTAAAGTAAGGATGATTCACCGTTACGTTGACCGTGGTTCAAGCGTCTATACGCGGGATTCAATGCCTGTTACACTGGGCATCAGTCAGCAAAATTCAACCCTCTGTCCGGTGCCGGAGGATTGCTATGGTTCACCCAGACAGGCTAGCGCAGTCCCATTTCCAACACCAGAATATAGCGCAGAATTCATCCCTGCTCGTCGGCCGAAATCACGAACTGAACAAGGTACGAGAGCGTCTCGAAGCCGCCCTCCGGCGATCTCTTCGCCTCTCTCGGCCGTCGTGTGACGTCCATCTGAACTGGCCACCGGATGCGCCTGCCGAGATCGATCCACCATGAACAATCCACCGAAACGCTCACCGAATTACGCAAGATGTGGGTTCAAATGTAGGTCTACCTTTTGCGCAGGGACAGTGTTATTATGGTTCGGCGATGGACAAACAATGCGAGGCGTAACATGATGTCTGAATCACGAGCAACCTTTGGTGATCTGCTCCGTCACGCTCGCCGGGACGCAGAACTGACACAGGAAGAGCTGGCCGAGCGCGCCGGAGTGAGCGCGCGCACGATCAGCGACCTGGAGCGCGGGGTCATCAGGGCGCCACGGCGGGACACACTTGCGATGCTGGTCTCGG
>JACCZH010000116.1 GCA_013696045.1 Chloroflexia bacterium | reverse complement strand
TGGTGTACCTCCTTCGTGCGGCCCATGCCGTGGATAGAGGGGTGCCTTCATTTAACCTCGAGGCTCAAGCCCGAGTTCTCGCCGGAGTTCATCATCACTTAAACACTCGCCCCTGGCCATAGCCTCTCGAGCTTCCTCTACCGCCGTTCGTTCTTCGGGAGTTTCAGGTTCATCGTCGTATGGCGCGTTGTAGAGCACTCGTAGAAGTGGATCGTGGGCTGTGGACTGGAGATAGGTAATGAACCGGTCCGCCGCGTAGAGATCGTTATGGTCAAAATTGTGGACAAGCTGGATCAGCCGCCCACGCAGTTCATCGCTTGTGTCTTCTCTCTTAACGGTGTTCGCCGTAGTGAAGACTCCATTCCTAAAGGCCAAGTGTGATGTTCCAGCCAACTGTACTCGATAGATTATTCCCCGTACGACGGCGGGAATGGGAACTCTCCGTAGCGCCAGAAGTAGTAGTGCTGTCCGACGTTGCCGAGCTCGACCTGCCAGCCGGGCTCGTTGGCAGGGGTGTAGGTGAGCACCCGGCGCTCGAAGGCCTGGACCAGGACATCCTGCTGGGTCCCGGCGACCCGGACCGTCGTCCAATAGGCCTCGCTGATCGGTAATCCGGTGGCATAGAATGGGTTCTCGAAGAGTTGGGCGTTCACCAGCGCACCGTTTTGCCAAACCTCGGCACTGGATGTCATGAACTCCCAGAACGGGCCGGCGACGGTGTGGCCCGTGTCTGGGGCCGGCATGGCCGCAAGCACTCCATACTGCGCCAGGGTGTCGTCCTGGGTGATGTTCCCGGCACGGTCAATTCGCTGGACGATGGCCGAGCCGGTCGGGTGCGGCTCGAGGTCGAGCAGCCTCTCGAATGTTGCGTAGGTCGGTCCGGCGATGTCGTCCAGGTCGCCGGCCAGGTTGATGGCTGACGGCTCGCGTGGCTCAAAAGCCGCGTCGCCGGTTTGCATCTGGCCGGTGATCATCTCGGTTACGAGCAGGCCGTTGGTGACGTACCAGATCGACCCGGAATCACCAGAGGGGTCGTTGACCTCCATGCGCGCCTTGTCAAAATACTGCACCGCGCGTGTTCCGCCGGGCGTATCGAGATACGGCTCGGAGGTGGCGCAGAACATGCCTGCCGGACCCCATATCCAGGTGCGGCTGACCAGCCCCTCGCGTACCGGATAGTCAGTTCGTTCCCAGGTATTGGCGATGGCTTGACCTTCAATAAGACCCCCGACAATCTCCAGGGGGGCTGGGGGTGACTCGTCGATGCCGGAGCCTCGTGTCGCCACCACGACTTGCGCCGTGCCTGGTTCAGCGATGTGGTGACTGTCGATGGTGAACGAGAGACTATCTGGACCGGTGCGAGTTGTTGGAAGATCCTCTCCGTTCCACCGCACGGTCGAGTCGTCACTGACATCTATCCAGGAGACGGTCGCCACGCATGAAGCGCCGCCTGCCGCGATAACGGCGGGTTGCAGGCTCGGAGCCACCGGCTCAGGTGTCTCATCAGGAAGTGTAAGCTGATGAATCTGGCCACCAACGAGATCGGCCAGGTAAATCTCCCCGTTGAAATCTACGCCGAACGAGCTGACAGTGAGCGAGGTTTCGAGAGCGATGGCAGATTGCCACTCGCCGTCTGTTTCCTGATCTAGCGACCAGATGGTGCCCGTGCAGTAGTCACTATAAAAGTAGGTCCCGTAGTGCAATGACGCTGGATTGCCCCGGTACACATAGCCGCCGGTGACGGAACAGCCGAGGAAGTTCTCGCCGTCGGCGTGGGGGTATTCCGCGATTGGCAGAATGAATCCTGATGCATCGCACCCCGACCCAGCCGGGAGGCACTGGCTACCCTCGGTAATCGGCCAGCCGTAGTTCTCGCCTCCGATGCTGTCGGCTGGCTGTAAGTTGACCTCCTCAAACCGCTCCTGGCCGACATCCGCGATGTAGAGGTCGCCAGTTAGCTGGTCAAAACTGAACCGCCATGCGTTGCGTAGCCCGTAGGCCCAGATCTCCTCGCGAGCATTCTCAACACCAACGAAGGGGTTGTCCGCCGGGATGGCATACGGTTCGTCGCCGTTGACATCCAGCCTCAAGAGTTTGCCGAGCAGCGTTTCGAGGTTTTGCCCGTTTCCGTCCGGGTCGTAGGCTCCTCCGCCGTCGCCGGTGGAGACGTACAGGTACCCGTCTGGACCGAATGCCAGCATACCGCCATAGTGATTGTCGCGGCGGTGTTCGATATCGAGCAGGACCGCGGCGCTCTGGGGATCGGCCTGATCGGGGTCGGTCTCCGAGCGCTCATAGCGCGCCAGAACAAACGCCCCATCTGACTGTTGCGAGCTATAGGAAACGTAAAAATGTCCGTTGGTGGGGTAATCCGGATGGAAGGCGAGACCAAAGATGCCCTGTTCGGAAGCATCCGAGACAACAAGATCGCGAATGTCCAGGAACGGTGTTGGCAAGATTTTGCCGTTCTGGATGATCTGGATAACGCCCGGCTTCTCCAGGGCGAAGAGCCGCTCGTCACCGGCATGAGTCACAAAGAGCGGCTGGTCAAGCCCTTCGGCAATCACCTCAGTCGCGATCTGACTGGTCTCATCCGGTCCCTGCGCCCATATCACAGTCGCCGGTGCACTGAGCGCCAGCGCGAAGACGAAGAGCATAAACTGTTTGGTTGCGCGTATGTGCTTAGACCTCATCAAGATGTCCTGCTAACTGTTCAATAACCTCGCGGTGGGTTGGACGCGCGCCGAAGACGATCTCCTGCGCGCCAGCCTCATGGTAGCGGCTGATGACATGCAGCGCACGGTCGAGTGACGAGAGTGGGTCAACTGGAGCGTAGAAAATCCCGACAGTGCGGCTGATCTCGGCCGGGTCGCGCCCGATCTCCTCACAGAAGCGGTCCAGCTCGTCAAAGCGCTCGCGCACGAAATTCGGACTGCCAGCTACGTTGAACGCGTCGGCGTGGCGCGCTGTGAGCTTCAGCATGGCCGGTTTTGCCGCACCGATCATCAACGGCAGGCGCCCCTTGACCGGTTTGGGCAGGAACGGCGCCTGGTCCAGCGTGTAGTGTTTACCCTGGTAACTGGCATGCTCGTGCGTCTCGAGCGCTCGTAGCATCTCGATGGTTTCAGCCACCATCTCAACCCGCTCGCGAGGCGGCGGATAAGGAATGCCAAAGGCGCGGTGCTCCCGCTCGGTATAGCCAGCGCCGATGCCGAGCATGAAGCGTCCGTTGGTGATCTGGTCGACGGTGATGGCCTGCTTGATAAGGAGCGCTGGATGCCGGAACGTTACCGGAGAGACCAGCGTGCCGATCGTTGCCCGTTTGGTGACACTGGCGACCGCGCCCAGCAGCGTCCAGGCCTCTAGCATTGGCGTGGCCGGCGGTGGCGAATCAGGGTTGGCCGGCTGGGTGGTGCCACTGCTGGTGTCGTAGCGCTCGCTCAGGATATGATCCGTCATCCAGAGTGAATCGAACCCCAGCCCCTCGGTCCACTCCCAGAATGGCGTCAGCTCCGGCCACTCCCAGCTCGATCCGGTGGCCAGCCCTACCCGCATCCCATTCTCAGCGATCGGCATGACGATCTCCTTTATCCGTCGGTCTATTCAACGCTCGGACCATGGTAGATGCCGTGGCTTTGAACGACAACTGCCGGATTTTTGTGTGATGCTATCGTCGGTCCTACGAAATATATTTCATATCTTGAATAGGCGTCCTTCATCCGGTTGACGAGCGTCACCGTTATGACAACTATTAACGGACAGATCGATCTTGAAAGATAACAATGAACACCCGAACATTCCCGTTCGAATCGCCGGAAGAGCTTGTGGAGCTTCTTGGATTTCCTCAGGAGGTGGTGGAAAAGCCAAAGAATCGCTGGTGCTGGAGTTGCTTCGAGAGGAGCGCATCAGTCAGGGCCAAGCGGCGCGTCTGCTCGGCGTTATCCGTTGGGAGATCATTCAGCTTATGGGCCGATACCGCATACCATCCAGACCTGAGACGGCTGAGGACGTACGCCAGGAACTTGACGACGTGTCCACTGTCCCCTCATCCTCTATGCCAGCACCGATCAAGCAGATCTGTTTCGTGAGGTCTTCTCTCTAAACTCCATACGGAACCGTCAGTACAGTCCGAACGTATACAGAATAGAAGATCGTAAGTCCAAAACGTGAGAGAGGGCCAACCGTGTTTGGCAGGCTAGCGGTTGCGATAGCGTTCATGATGTTACTTGCAGCCTGTGGTGAGCCGGATGAGCCGGCGACTGAGGCGATTGGCGGTGGGATCGTCGATACGACGCCGACGCTGTTCCCGACAATTTCTGCGGACCCGGCCGCGACTCCCGTTGCCCCCGCATTGGCTTGAACAGAGTGGGTGCTAGCGTCGCTTAATGGCACGCCCATAGAGACCGGTGTGGAGATCACTCTTTCTTTCACTCAAGACCAGGCCGGCGGTAGCGCGGGCTGCAACGGATACGGTGGCAGTTACTCCGCTAACGCAGATGGTGAGTTCTCGACAACCGATATCTTCAATACTGAAATGGCCTGTGAAGAACCGGCCAACGTGATGGACCTCGAGAGCACGTACCTGGAGCTATTCAGCCACGCCACCAGATACAGTATCGTCGATGATCAACTGGAACTTGGAGGCGCGGAGAGCAGCAAAACCCTTGTCTACACCCAGGCTGGCAAGCAGGTAGCAGCGGCGTCACCAACGATCGCAAGTGCGCCGGACGTGACCGTTTCGCCCACTCCGGAAGCAAACACACCGTCATCAGAAGCTCCTGCGCCGTCTCCTACCGCTCCGTTCGTCGATGTATCCCCGCTCGATGCCCCTGATCTCGGCGTCATCGTCCACTGGCTTGGCGACCGGTTTGAGCCGGGCGGTGATTTGGCGGCGCTCACCTTGACGTCGGTGTACGGGCCGGCAGAGCCAGGCGGCGGGCCGGCCGATAGCCGCGGGGAGCTGGAGTACTCGGTCGATCCGCTTGCGGCTGATATCAAGCTGCGGTTGATGCGCCGAGCGGACTGGGATACCTGGGCAGCGCGAGATCCGGCCAGCGACGATCACGTCAGAATATTGCATGTGTTCTGGAACTCGCTGTGCGCTCAACAGGAGGAGGTCGAGTTGGATGGTGGCCGGGCTGTGATCTACAGCAGCTATCAGGCTCTCGCGGACCCGGCAGTCAAGGAATGTCCGGATGGACCGTTCGACCGGTTCCTGGCGCATGTATTCATTGGCGACACCGTGGTGCTCGTCAACGCCCCGCACTTTCTCGAGCCGCCTGATATGCCCAGTTTTCAGGGCGCCTACAATTCGGTGGATGGCATGCGAGCGGTTGTGCTGGGGTTGCAGCCCAGGGAACCCGTAGCCGAGCCGACACCACTTCCTATTCCGGCAGCCAGCCTCGACGACCTACGCTCGCTGGTGCTGCAACCAGCCGATCTGCCCGGCCGCTATGGCGATGATGGCTGCGCGCCCGACGGCGAGTGCAACACCGGCCCTGGAACTTTCAGTTCCGAAGGCGGATATGACGATCTGCAGATGGCCGCCGGGGAGTTTCTGGCGACCAATGTGCAATACGAGCATGCCGGCTTCAGTAGCGGCGGCACTCCGGATCTCAGCACGGAGCCACCTCGGATCGATAGTTTCGTGCTTGTCTGTGTCACTGCATGCGATCCAGCCACCATTCTGGAGATGGGTGCGGAGCTGTTGCGATACTATGGGCATGCCGACGCAATCGAGGTTGAGACTGCAGCTGATATCGGGGACGCTGCTCGTCTCTATGAAACTCATACACTCGTTCTGGGACAGGTCGCGACGGGCCATGCTGTTGTCTGGCGCGATGGGCCCGTGGTTGGAATGGTGGTTGTGGGTGGCGTCACCGGCGAGCAAGGTCAGCAGATCGCAATTGAGCTGGCCCGTTCGCAACAGGGCCGCATTCAGCAGGCAACCGGAAGCTGATCGGAGAACAATGATGCGTGCGCCGTAGTTCGCATCAAACGGCTATGATACCGGCACATCAACAGCGCGGTGTGAGATACGGTCATGGATGGTGCCGGGGCGCTATGCTGCATATCTCAGTTCTTGGACAATTCCGTGTCCGGATAGGCGAGCGTGATATCCCACCGGACGCCTGGAAACGGCGCAAAGCGGCGGCGATCGTGAAGATTCTGGCGCTCGCGCCCGATCATCGCCTGCATCGCGAGCAGGTGATGGAGCTTCTGTGGCCGGAGCTCCATCTAGAACAGGCGGCTAACAGTCTCTACCAGGCGCTCCACGCACTGCGGCGCACTGTCGACCCGGCAGGCGCCGGCGGCGTGCGCCACGTCATCCTTCGTGACCAGGTGGTGCAGATCAACCCGGATATCCCTGTGCGGGTGGACGTTGTTACGTTTGAGGACGCGGGGGCTGCGGCGCGCCGCCTCCGCGATTGGCGTTCCTACCGGCAGGCGTTGGAACTCTATACTGGTGATCTCTTGCCAGACGATCGTTATGAGCCCTGGGCCAGCGACCGGCGGGAGGAGCTGCGTGACGAGTACATCTCCTTGTTGCTGGAGCTAGCCGACCTTCACGGCGAAACCGGCGATCACTCCGATACGATTGCGGAACTGCGGCGCGTGGTTGGCGCCGATCCACTCCACGAGCCCGCCCACCGCGCCCTGATGCGGCTGTATGCGCGTTCCGGCCACCGGCAGCACGCTATCCGGCAGTTCGACACGCTGCGTGACGCGCTCGCAAGTGAGCTCGAGGTGGAGCCGGAGCCGGAGAGCGAGCGTCTGATTGATCAGATCCGAGCCGGTGACGGCGTAGAGCTTGTCCGTCATGATGTGCCTCCGGGCGACAGCGTGCATCCGCAGTCGCTACACAATCTCCCGGCGCCGATGAGCAGCTTTATTGGCCGGGAACGGGAAGCAGCCGAGGTTCGTGCCCTGCTTGGAGCTGCCCGGTTGTTGACGCTCACCGGTTCCGGTGGCTGCGGCAAATCCCGGCTGGCACTGGAGGTGGCCGGCACGGTGCTGGACGACTACGCTGACGGTGTCTGGCTGGTTGAGCTGGCGGCTCTGACCGATCCTGAGCTCGTTTCACAGGCAATCGCAACCGCGCTCGACATCCGCGAGATGCCGGGCCAACCATTAAGCGAGACGTTGCAGAACTGGCTGAAGACACGCGGCACGCTTATTGTCCTGGATAATTGCGAGCACCTTATCGATGCGTGCGCCAGAGCTGTCGAAGGGTTGCTGCGCGCCAGTCCGGGCTTGCGGGTGCTGGCGACCAGCCGCGAGCCGTTGCGGATCGGTGGGGAGCTAACCTGGCTGGTGCCGTCGCTCTCGCTCCCCGACCCACGTCAGCATTCCGATCCGGATGAACTACTTGCCTATGAATCCGTTCAGCTTTTCGTCGACCGCGCGAGCCAGATCGGGCCGGGCTTCACACTGACCTCGGAGAACGCTGCCGCGGTCGCGCAGCTGTGCTACCGGCTGGATGGGATCCCACTGGCTATTGAGTTGGCGGCGGCGCGGGTTCGCGCTTTGAACGTGGGTCAGATCGTCGAGCGGCTCGACGACCGTTTTCAGCTGCTCAGTGGTGGCAGCCGCGCCGCTCTCTCTCGCCAGCAAACCCTGCGGGCCGCGCTTGACTGGAGTTACGATCTGCTCAGTGAGCCGGAATGTATTCTCTTTGCCCGTTTGGCGGTGTTCTCCGGTAGTTTTGATCTCGATGCGACGGAGCATGTGTGTGACATCGCGCCGCTCGGTGCTTTTGGCATTGCCGATCTCCTCACGCAGCTTGTCGACCGCTCGTTGGTTGTGGTGAGCGTTGTGGATGGCTCAATCCGGTATTCCCTGCTGGAGACCATGCGGGAATACGCTCGCGAGCGGCTTGCTGAGCACGGGGAGACGGATGCTTTGCACAGGGCGCACTCCGAATACTACTCCGCACTCGCGGCGCGGGCTGATCGGCAGATTCGAGGAGCTGGATCAAAGGAATGGCTCGCACGGCTCGAAGGCGAGCACGACAATCTGAGAGCGGCACTTGAGTGGCGCCATGACGAGGCGCGGTGCGGGAGTCCGGAAGCCGGGCTCACCCTTGCGGGAACACTGCACTGGTTCTGGCATGTCGGCGGCCATTTCACGGAGGGCCGTGGATGGCTTGCGCGCATGCTCGCGTCGAGCACGGGCGACCGAACTCGTGGTCTGGCGCTGGCGACAACCGGCGTCGGCGTGCTCTCAATGGCAGTCGGTGAGTACGGCGAGGGCAGGAGATTGCTGGACGAGAGCGTTGTTGTCTGGCGCGAGCTCAGCGATCTTTCCGGTCTGGCGGTCGCGCTGGTCTGGCTTGGCCATGGTGAGTTGTTCCATGGGCGCGTGGCAGAGGCGCGCGCTCGCCACCGCGAGGCACTCGTCCTCTTCACCGAGCTCAACGATTCCTGGGGAACAGCAATGGCGACGCACGGTCTTGGCCTCGACGCTGTTGAGGCGGACGAGCATGCTCTGGGCAGTAGCCTGTTCGACGGTAGCCTTTCTATCTTCCGGGAGCTGGGTGATGACTGGGGAACTGCCATTACACTCCAGCACATGGCAAACCTTACCTACCGATCCGGCGACCTCGCAACTGCACGGCAGCAGATCGCCGAGGTGCTGGTCTTCGAGCAACGCATGGGCGACACCTGGCTGGAGATACAGTCGCAGAGTCTGCTGGGCGAGATTGCCCGCGCTCAAGGGGATTACGAAACCGCGGCTGTCGCGGTTGATAAAGGGTTTGCGATCGCGGCGGATCTGCTTCATTTCGTCGGGAGAGCCTGGATCTCGCGCAATGCCGGATTTGTGGCGCTTGCTCAAGGGGATATTTCAGAAGCCCGCGCTCGTTTTCGCGAGGGCTTGCTCCTGTTCCAACTACGAGAGTATCCGCTGGGTATGGTGTGTTGCCTGATGGGGATGGCCGGCGTCGCGTCGGCGGAAGAACGGTATGAGCTGGCAGCGCGGCTGCTGGGCGCTGTCGAGGGCGTTCTGGAAGAGATACAGCTCTCACTTGCTCCGGCCGATCGCATCGAAGCTGGGCGGATCGCCGCCGCCACACAGGCAGCCCTGGGTGATGTTGCATTCGAGCGCGCCCGGGCTGACGGTTACACCCTGTCCCTGGACGACGCGGTTTCAGAAGTAGACCGGCTTCTCTAATGATAGAAACGTTCCAAATAAGACAAATGTAAGACTCGCTCGAAGGCCGTTGTAAGACCGTCCCTGTATGGTGCCGGTGTGTGGTCAACGATGACACACGCTGGAATAACCAGAAAGGAGACCAATGATGGTCTTGACCGAAGAGCGCTATGGCGCCGCGCCCGTTCTTGGAGCCGCAACGCTGCAGGATTTCAGGAACAGCCTCCATGGACAGCTCGTGCTCCCGCAAGATGCGGAGTACGACGAGGTTCGCAAAGTCTTCAACGCCATGATCGATCGCCGGCCGGCGTTGATCGTGCAGTGTATTGATACCCACGACGTTGTTCAATCCGTCCAGTTCGCCCGCAGCCACAACCTGCCCGTCGCCATGCGTGGCGGTGGTCACAGTGTCGCGGGCCACAGCATGATCGAGGGTGGACTGCTCATCGATCTTTCCCTGATGAAAAACGTTGAAGTTGATCCGGTGAAGCGCATCGCGAAGGCGCAGCCGGGACTTCGGCTTGGCGAATACATCGCCGAGACCGAGAAGTGGGGTCTGGTTACCCCAACCGGAACAGCGTCCGACACCGGACTGGCCGGGCTGGCGCTCGGCGGTGGCTACGGCTGGCTGAGCGGCAAGTACGGTATGACTGTTGACAACATCCTCGGCTTTGAGGTCGTGACCGCCGATGGTCAGGTGTTGCACGCCAGCGAAACCGAGAATGCGGACCTTTTCTGGGCGCTACGCGGCGGCAGCGGCAACTTCGGCGTGGTGACATCGTTCGAGCTCAAGCTGTACATGGTCACCGAGGTGTTCGGCGGCATGCTGCTCTATCCGTTCGCGATGGCCCGTGAGGTATTGCGCTTCTATCGCGAGGTGGCAAGCACTGCCCCGGACGAGCTGACCACCTACGCCGCGCTGCTGACGGCGCCGGACGGTCAGAAGATGGTCGCGATTCTGGCCTGCTACACCGGCTCGATGAAAGAAGGCGAGCGGGTGCTGGCGCCAATCCGTGAGTTCGGGCCGCCCGTCGTAGACCTGATGCGGCCGATGCGCTACTCCGAGGTGAACACGCTCATCGACGAGGCTAACCCTCAGGGAATGCAGAACTACTGGAAGTGGAATGGGCTGAAGGATCTGCCCGACGAAGCCATCGATGCAATCGTCGACGCCTATGCCCGGGTTCCGTCGCCGCGCTCTGCGATCCTGATTGATCAGCTGCACGGCGCGGCCTCGCGTGTCAGCCCAACCGCGACAGCCTTCGCGCACCGTGACGCACCGCATGGCCTGGTGATCATTTCGTTGTGGGACGATCCGAGCGAGGCCGAGGTCAACATCGCCTGGACGAAAGAGCTGGCAGCCGCGACTGAGGAGTACAGCACGGGCGGTATCTATGTGAATGCCGAATTTGGTGACAAAGCCCACGCGGCATTTGGCGTGAACTACGAGCGGCTGTCTCAGATCAAGGCGAAGTATGACCCGACCAACTTCTTCCGCCACAACCAGAACATCAAACCGACCGTCAACGCCGGATAAATCAACAGAGACCGGGTGAGATTTGTAGTCGCAAGGCTCACCCGGCCGATCCCGTGGCACAAACGAGCCACCATGGATGAAAGGAGTCAAACATGCGCATTGGTATCGCGTTCCAAGCATTGGTGAGATCGCCGGACCGGAAGCGATCAGACAGGTATCCGAGCGAGCCGAGTCCATTGGATATGACAGCCTGTGGGTTATTGACCGCTTGCTCTTCCCGGTAGAGCCCCGCACCCTGTACTGGGCGGAGCTGGACGGGCATCTGCCGGACGCCTACCGGCGCACCTTTGCGCCGCTCGAGACGCTCGCTTTTGCCGCGGCGCACACGCAACATGCCAAACTTGGCGTCAGCGTCCTGAACATTCCATTTTACAACCCGGTGATGCTTGCGCGCAGCCTGACGACGCTCGACATCCTCTCCAACGGGCGTTTGCAGGTGGGGTTAGGTCAGGGTTGGTCCGAGGACGAGTTCGAGGCTGCAGGAGCGTCGATGAAGGAGCGCGGCAAGCGCGCTGACGAGTTCATCCGGGTGCTCAAGACAGTCTGGGGTGCGGACCCTGTCGAGTTTCATGGCGATTTCTACTCCGTCCCGCGTTCGATCATCGGCGCCAAGCCGGTCCAGAAACCGCATCCACCAATCTATCTGGCGGCGTTCGAACCAGCGGCGCTGCGGCGCGTTGCAACGTCGACGGATGGTTGGAACCCAGCTGCTCTGCCGGCCGGTGTCATGCGGCAGATGACCGGCGCGATGCGCTCGATGGCGACAGCCGCCGGGCGTGACCCCGAGGAGTTGAACGTGGTGGTTCGCGCTAATGTTCGTATCACCCCGCTGCCACTTGGCGAAGACCGCATGATCTTTACGGGATCGCTGGGCCAGATCCACTCGGACATTGAGACGGTGCGCGATCTTGGCGTGTCTGAGCTCTTCTTTGACCTCAACTTCTCGGTTGATGGCCGGAAGATCGATACACTACTCTCTCGCATGGGTCAATTGCGCGAGATTGCGGATGAGGTGCTTCATCCCGAGAAGCTCGTTGCACTGGCTGCGGATTAAAACCGAACTCTCGCGAAGCTCGATGACCGGGGATTTGTCCCCGGTCATCGCGTGTGGCGCCGGGCTAGGTCGCCACCTTTGATCCTGTGCCAGAAAGCGTACGGACACCCGTCCGGCCAGCCGTTATGCCAACCCGTCACAGGCGTTGTGGATAAGTTCACAATGTGTGCTAGACTACCTCCCAATACGGTTTCGACCCACCATTGCGTCTTTTTTGGGGGAACCTAACGTTCTGGGGGAAGGGAAACAGGGATGTTGCGTCGCGTCCCAAGGTGGATCGTCGCGGTCCTCTTGATTGTCGTTATCGGTGGGTTGCTCACAGCTTGCGGCTCTGCCGAAGATTACCCTCAAACCACGCTTGAGTCGGCTGGTCCGCACAACGACAGCATTCTTGGTGTCTATTCACTTGTGTGGTACGGATCGATCATTGTATTTTTCCTCGTTGAAGGTTTGCTGATCTTCAGTGTCTTCAAGTTCCGCGGCGAGCCCAAGACCGCGCACGGCCGGCCGGTGCCGGTGCACGGCAACAACCGGCTTGAAATCATCTGGACTGTCATTCCGGCCATCATCCTCGCCATCATTGCCGTTCCTACCCTGCAAGTTATTTCGGAGCTCTCGGAAGCGCCGGGCGACGATGCCATGGTCATCAACGTTATCGGCCACCAGTTTTTCTGGGAGTTTCAGTATCCCGATCTAGGGGTCAACACGACCAATGAACTGCACATCCCGGTTGGGCAACGGATCGATCTACGCCTGGATTCAGCCGACGTTATCCACTCCTTCTGGGTGCCACAGCTGGCCGGTAAGACCGACGCGATCCCGGGCCGTGACAACCGTATGTGGTTTGAAGCCGACGCGCCCGGCACATACCTTGGTCAGTGCGCGGAGTTTTGTGGGCTGGCCCATTATCAGATGTTGATGACGGTGGTGGCGGAATCGCAGGAAGATTTCGACGCCTGGGTGGCCGAGGAACTCGCCCCGCCACCGGCCGAAGGCGATCCTGAGGAAGGTCTTGCGATTGTCGAGGCTCAGTGTGCCGCCTGCCACGCGATCGAAGGAACCTCGGCGCAGGGGCAAGTCGGCCCGGCGCTAACCGGGTTCGCTAACCAGGAGTTGATCGCCGACGTCATCGAAAACACGCCGGAGAACCTGGCGGCCTGGTTGGACGACCCCCAGGCTATTAAGCCGGGCACGGCGATGCCGGACCTGCCGTTAAGCGAGGCAGACATTATTAACCTGGTGACGTACCTGGAAACCCTCAATGGAGAATCGGAATAGGTATAGCTCTCTTCTACACGCACGATCACTGGTCCGGTATTAGGAGCTAGGAAAAGACGGATGGCCACACAAGTACGCTACGTCGAAGACTCGACGCGAATCCAGGAGCCTGAGGCGGGTCCCAGTGGTTTATGGAGCTGGCTGACGACGGTTGACCATAAGCGCATTGGTGTTCTGTATCTCGTCACCGCACTGACATTCTTTGCCATTGGTGGTATTGAGGCATTGCTCCTGCGCGTGCAGCTATCGCAGCCGAACAATGCGTTTGTGTCCGCGGCGACCTACAACCAGCTCTTTACGATGCATGGCACCACGATGATCTTCCTGGCGGTCATGCCGCTCTCCGGCGCATTCTTTAATTTGCTCACGCCGTTAATGATCGGCGCGAGAGATGTGGCCTTCCCGCGTTTGAACGCTTTTTCCTACTGGGTGCTGCTCTTTGGCGCGATCCTGATCAATTTTGGCTGGATTTACGGTGGCGCCCCGGATGCCGGCTGGTTCGCTTACGCCAACCTCACCTCGCCGGCCTATTCCCCTGGTATGGGCGTTGATTATTGGGTGCTGGGCATCCAGGTGCTTGGTATCTCATCCGTAGCGGCATCGTTTAACTTCTTCACGACCATTGTCAATATGCGCGCGCCCGGCATGTCAATGATGCGGCTGCCGGTGTTTATCTGGATGACCCTGATTACTCAGATCCTGATCTTCATGGCCTTCCCGGCGCTGACGGTCGGCGCGACGCTGCTGATGTTTGATCGCTGGTTCGACACCAACTTTTTCATTGTGGAAGCCGGCGGAATGCCGCTGCTCTGGCAGCATCTCTTCTGGGTGTTTGGACACCCTGAGGTGTATATCCTGATCTTGCCGGCCATGGGCATCGTCTCCGAGGTGCTCCAGACCTTCTCGCGTAAGCCGCTCTTTGGCTACACGGCGATCGTGTTCGCCGGTATCGGTATTGCGGTGCTCGGTTTCAGCGTGTGGGTACACCACATGTTCACGACTGGGCTGGGCCCGGTGCCGAACTCGATTTTCGCCATCTCAACGATGTTGATTGCTCTACCGACCGGCGTAAAAATCTTTAACTGGATTGGCACGATGTGGGGCGGCGCGTTATGGCTTTCAACGGCGATGCTATTCTCAATTGGTTTCGTGGCCATGTTCATCATTGGCGGTCTCTCCGGTGTTATGCACGCCAGCCCGCCGGTAGACTCCCAACACCAGGACACCTACTTTGTCGTGGCCCACTTCCACTACGTCTTATTTGGCGGCAGTATCATGGGTCTGTTCTCAGGCGTGTACTACTGGTGGCCAAAATTCACCGGTAAGTTGCTGCACGAGGGGCTCGGCAAGGTTCACTTCTGGCTGATGCTGATCGGGTTCAACGTGACCTTCTTCCCGATGCACTGGTTGGGCGCCATCGGCATGCCGCGCCGCATCTACTCCTACGGCGATGGCCTTAATTGGGAATTCTGGAACATGGTAACGACCATGGGGTCGTTCATCATTGGTATTTCCTTCATCTTCTTTATCGCCAACGTGTTCATCACCCTGGTGCTCGGAGACCGCGCGCCGGACGATCCATGGGACGCCCCGACGCTGGAGTGGGCAACGACATCGCCGCCGGCCTTACACAACTTCGACACCATTCCGGTGGTGAAGAGCCGCATGCCGCTCTGGACCGACAAGTATCCAGAGGTGTATGGGCATGAATCCGAGCCGGGAGAGCATGGCGATCCCGATCTGCCTGACATCCAGACAGATGAAGTGCATGACGAGATTCACCTGCCGAACCCGTCATACTGGCCGCTGGTGCTGGCAATTGGCATCGTGATGCTCTTCGCAGGCTTCATCTTCACGTTCGTCATGAGCTTTATCGGTCTGGCGCTCATGTTCATTAGCATCTGGGGCTGGGCGCTCGAGCCGGCCTTTGGTGAGGCCGATCACGCATAGCGGCCAGGTGGCTGGCGGATTGAACGCGCCATTGCGCGTTTCGTAGGAGGTACAGCGGGGATGGCCGCGAACCACGTAATTGAGCACCCAACTTCGACAGGGCTCGACAACCGAAAAATGGCGATGTGGGCCTTTCTGGCCTCGGACTGTATGTTCTTTGGCTCGCTCATCACCGTCTACCTGGTGTCGCACGGACGCGCGATGGTCGGTCCCTTTCCTCAGGAGATCTTTGATATCCCATTTACCTCGGTGAGTGCGTTTGTGTTGCTCATGAGCTCGCTCTCGATGGTGCTGGCGTTGGGAGGTATTCAGCGGGGCAATGTCCAGCGCTTTCGCATCTGGATAGCCACCACGGCGGTACTCGGGTGTGTCTTTCTGGGCGGTCAGATCTATGAGTTCACCGAATTTCATCACGCAGGCTTGACGCTGGAGAGCAGCATCTTTGGCTCGGCGTTCTATGTGTTGACCGGCTTTCACGGGACGCACGTCTTTATCGGCGTCATCTGGCTGTTGAGTCTGCTGCTGGCATCCTTTAAGCCGGGTCTGGTTATCAGGGAGAAGAGCCTGAACGTTGAGATGGCGGGCCTCTACTGGCACTTTGTCGATATCGTCTGGATTGTCATCTTTACTGTTGTCTACCTGGTTGAGGCGTAACGAACGGTCCCGGAAGTGACGCATTGAGTGTCGCGGGAACGAGAGACGGAGCGAAGACATGGCCGCTGAACATCACGTTGAAGAGCACCATCCCGGATGGCAAGAGTACGTCAGAATTGGCGTTATTCTTGCGGTCATCACTGCTATCGAGGTGGCAATCGTCTATGTCGAGGCGCTCGAGAGCGTGTTACTCCCACTCTTGCTGACACTTTCGGTCGGGAAGTTCGTGCTGGTTGTGATGTACTTTATGCACCTGAAGTTCGACCACAAGTTCTTCACCTGGCTGTTTTTGAGTGGGTTGCTGCTCGCCGTCGGTGTGGTCCTTGCGCTCATGGCGATGTTTGGCCTGATGACCTAGTCTGCTGAGGACAATCATGGCTGCTATCTTGAGCACGATCGAAATTCGCGGTGGCGAGCAGCGCGAGTTGTCATGTGGAAGCCGAACCGCCGCGCTGAGCGGACACAGTTACTTCACGGCCTCAACCTAGAAACCTGGATACCCCTTCAATGTTCGTGCCCCTGCATGTTGGTTTTGCTGAAAACCCTGGCTTTGGAAGTTGGCAGTTTGAGCCGACAGTCGTTATCGGCGTCGCGTTAGCCGGCTTTCTCTATTTCCGCTGGATTCGGCAGTTTGAGCGCAGCCATCCCGGTGAGCAAGGCGCGAGTGCCGCGAAACAAGTGTCCTTCGGTCTCGGCCTCGCAACGTTTGTCATTGCGCTTCTCTCACCTGTAGACGTGCTGGGGTCGTATTTGCTGACTATGCACATGACCCAACACATCCTGCTGACAATAGTGGGCCCGCCCCTCTTGCTCGCTGGCTTGTCAGCGTCGATGGTGCAACGCTGGACAGAACTTGGGAGAGCATGGGATGTCTGGCGCATCCTCACAAAGCCGGTTGTGGCGTTTATCCTGTTCAACGCGTTGTTCTCGCTGATGCACCTGCCAGTGTTTTACAACGTGATTCTGCGCAACGAAATCGTCCATATCGCCACGCACCTTACGCTCATTGGTGCGGCGCTGCTTTCGTGGTGGTCGGTGCTCGCTCCTGGCCGCCAGTTTGGAGAGCTATCGCAGGCCATGAAGGGCATCTATCTGTTGGCGCACACTGTTTCGGGGCAAATCGTCGGGGCCATCATTACCTTCGCGTCCGCGTCTTCGATCCTGTACGTGGAGTACACCCACGCGCCGGAGCGAGTTTGGGGACTGTCACTGACTACCGACCAGGAGATCGGCGGTCTCCTGATGTGGATCGGAGTCGGCACCTTCTACATGCTCGCTGCCGGTGTGGGCTTCTACCGCTGGGCCGACGAGGCCGACAGCCGGGAACGCAGCCGTATTACCAAGCCGAAGCCGGTGCAGTAAGACTGCGAGAGTGCTCTGTGGGCACGGGAAACGTGTACCCCGGCGTTGCGTCCATCTACTACTCCGCGGCCTCGATCATGCGCTTGAAGAAACCGTCAGACCCCCTCATATGATCCAAACATTCCTGGACGGACCACTCGCCGTCGCCTGGATCGCGGGTGAACAGCTCGTCGGGTACGCCGACCAGATAACCGCGCAGCGTGCCGTAGCTTCTCCAAGCGAACCCAAGCAAACGTTGAGCATCGGTGGAGACCTTGCCGGTCTGGACTCGCCACTTCTCGATCTGTGCGGTGTGCTCGCGTTCATGGTGCGACATACGCATCAGCCGCCAGTTGACATCCAACTCCAGGTCAGACCATACATCTCGCGCGCGTAAATC
Organism: Chloroflexia bacterium; assembly: GCA_013696045.1. GTDB lineage: Bacteria > Chloroflexota > Chloroflexia > Thermomicrobiales > CFX8 > JACCZH01. Next base: position 7,585 of record JACCZH010000116.1, on the reverse strand, counting down.
CTCGTCGGTGAGACCCCCGAGTTCAACGATTGATTGATTGCGTGCGGTGTCAAGCGCGGTAAGCATTTCGTCGAATGACAGATCTTGGAACGCTGCATCATCGATCCGTGCGGGAGGCTCAGCGTGCGGTTCGCCAGTTCGGTGGCACTCGACAGCGTGCAGGGCATAGACGCGGTAGTTGTGCTCTGTTCCGATGGCATGCGCAAGCGTGCGTCGTAGCGGCCATTCCCCTGCCGGTTTCTTCGGGACGACATCAAGATCGTCATCGGAAAGCCCAACCAGCGACGCTAGCAAATCGCCCCGAGTCCGCTCGGCGGCCCCAAGGATGAGCTGGGCGTGGCTCGGCTGCCAGCCGAGCATACTGCGCAATGTGTGCTCGATTTGGAGACCATGCTCCTCGTCGTGGTCGGAGAAACGCAGGAACATGTAGCGGGCGTCTGTTGGACCATAACCCCAACGGGTCATCTTGTTCAGGTGTTCCTCGGGAACCTGGGCGAGATCGACGAACATCTCCCGCCGGGTGGTGCGGATGTCATCGAGAACACTCTGTAGATCAGACGCCATTGACTGCTCCTCTTGTATATTCAACGTGACATGCGCCTACAGTAGAACACATGTTCGCTGCTGTCAATCGAGAAGGATACGAAATGGTCCGTGAGATTACTCCCAGGATCGTTGTTGATCTCCTTGTCGGGAAAGTTGGAGGAGGCACGACTCTCTGAGGAGGTCGCGGGAGAGTACGGGAGCACGGTGGACGACGTCCGCGCTGCCATTCGATACAGAGGTCTTTCGTAGCCGCGCAATGTATTGCGCTTTTCGTATCCCATCGGAACGCTTTGGGCGACGGAGAGGCGCAATACATTGCGCGGTTACGAATAGGTTGATGCAAGTCGCCGGAGATGCAAACGGTCCGGGAATCACTCCCCGGACCGTTTGCATGTGGCAGATACGCGACCTTAGCTGGTCCGGCGCTGCGGCGAGCGCCAGAGGACGTTGCCCATGCCGGGGACCTCGCCGATTGGCACTTCGATCAGGCTGGGGCCGTTGATGTCATAGGCCTCCTTGATGGCGGAGCGCAGCGCGTCCGGCGTCTCGGCACGGAACGGCGCGACACCGAAGGCGTCAGCCAGCTTCTGGAAGTCCGGGTTCAGCAGGTCGGACGCGATCGTACGGCCGCCGTAGGACTCCTTCTGGATGCGACGCACGTTGCCGTAGGCGCCATCACTGAAGACGATCGTGACCAGCGGAATGTTGTGCCGCACGGCCGTCGAGAGCTCCTGCACGGTGAACATGAAGCCGCCGTCGCCGTTGATCGAGATGACCTTCTTGTCCGGGTGCGCCACCTGGACGCCGAGGGCGGTGGCGAAGCCGAAGCCCAGTGTGCCCTGGTAGCCGGCGTTCACGAAGGTACGTGGATTGTAGACCGGGAAGCCGACGCTGGAGAAATAGCCCATCTGGGTCATCTCGCTGACCAGCACGCCGTCTTCCGGCAGCTCCTGGCGCAGCACCTCGGCGTAGGACGCCTGCGGCTGAACCTCGAAGAGCATGTCGTTGACTTTTTCCTTGAGAGTGGTCAGCTCGTCCTTGCGCGACTCGCGCTTGCCGTTGAAACCGGCAACCCCGTTGGCTAGCTGGCCGAGACCGGTCTTGGCTCCGGTGACGATGCCGACATCCGGCTTGGAGACACGCTCGATCTCTTCCGGATCGATGTCCATGCGGATGAGCTTGATGCTGTCGTCCATGCCCCAGCGGGTGAGCGGCTGGCTAAAGCGCGTGCCGACCGCCAGAATGACATCGCAATCGGACCATAGCTCCTGGCCGCCGAGCATGTTCTGTGCCAGATAGTGGTGGTCGCTGATCGCGCCACGGCCACTGCTGGACATGACAACCGGGGCTTGCAGCGTCTCGGCCAGGTTGAGAAGCTCTTCGCCGGCGTCCAGCGCACCTCCACCAACGAAGATAACCGGCTTTTTGGCGTTGCCCAGCAGCTCGGCGGCCCGCTTGATCGCGTCCGGATCGGGCTCCGGTTCGGGGTACGACATGATCGGGTCAAGCAACTCAACATCGGCCTTGAGCCCCATAATGTCTGGCGCCATCTCGAACTCTACCGGGCGAATGCGGCTAGTCTGGAGCTGCTTGAAGGCTTCGCGAATGAGACTCGGCACTTCGGTAGGGCTATTGGCGCGCGCGGCCCACTTGGTAACGGAGCGGATCATCTGCAGCTGATTCGGGATCTCGTGCAGCTGCCCGATGCCCTTCTCGATCAGGTCAGACTGGATCTGGCCCGACAGGCAGAGTACCGGGGCGTTGCAGGCGTAGGCCGTCGAAAGCGCCGCGGTTGCGTTCAGCAGGCCAGGTCCCGGCACGACCAGGCAGGTGCCGACTTTGCCGGTGGAGGCCGCGTAGCCAAACGCCATGTAGGCAGTGGCTTGCTCATGACGGGTATGCAGTACCCGGATCGAGTCTTGTGCTTCATGCAGAGCGTCGAAGGTGTTGTCAAGCTGCACACCCGGCAGCCCAAAGATCGTATCGACGTCATACTGTTTCAGGGACGCGACAAGCGCCTGTCCCCCGGTCATGTTTGCCACAGAACGAATCCTCCTCAAATACGGGTACAGTGTTTCCCTCCGGCAGTGCCGCCGGTCATTCTAGCGCATATTGCGTGAAGAATGTCACATTGATATAGAACGCGGTAGCATCACCCACTTGGGCGGTCTCACTCCACTATCCGGAGGGTGAATCACCGGATCATGTTTAGATCGGTCAGTTGTCGATTTCAGCCATGCTTAGTCGACGAGATAGAGAGGTTGCTGATTGGCAACTGTGGACGCGGGCACGCAAGCAAAGAGGAGTACACGATGACGCAGAAAATTACCCCGTTCTTGTGGTTCGATGACAACGCGGAAGAGGCCACGAACTTCTATGTGTCGATCTTCAAGAACTCCGAGGTTTTGAGCGTCAGCCGCTACGGCGACGCCGGACCAGGAGAAGAGGGAACGGTGATGACGACTTCGTTCCGGCTGGACGGTCAGGAGTTCATGGCGCTTAACGCCGGCCCGATGTTCAAATTCACGGAGGCCATTTCGTTCTTTGTCGACTGTGAGTCGCAGGACGAAGTCGATGAGCTGTGGGAGAAGCTGTCAGAAGGTGGAGAGACCAGCGAATGCGGCTGGCTGAAAGACAAGTTCGGCCTGTCATGGCAGATCATTCCGTCTGTCCTGGGCGAGATGCTGCATGATGAAGATCGTGAGAAAGCAAACCGGGTCATGCAGGCGATGCTTCAGATGACGAAGATCGACATCGCCAAACTCAAGCAAGCCTACGATCAGGAATAGCGTTCAACCGGTCACGCTCAGTGGTGCGGCCGTTTGACAAGAAGAATGCATGTTCGTGGGATGACTGACAATCCTATCGTTTTTGACCGCAGTGCAGGAGGAACATGATGACTGTCACGGAGCAACCTCCCATTCTCACCGCCCAGCAGCTCGCCGACGCCTTTGCCACCAATACCCGCACCATCGCCCGGCAGGTCGCAGGGCTCACCCATGATGACAGCCTCCTCCAGCCGCCGGTGCGCGGCAACTGCCTCAACTGGGTGCTGGGACATATTGCTGTCCACCGGGACTACGTCCTGGAGGCACTTGGCGAGGAGAAGATCCTCGGCGAGGCGCCGATCATGCGCTACGACCGCGGATCAGCTCCGATCCTGGGTGAAGAGGAGGGTGTACTCCCACTGGACACGCTGCTCGACGTGATCGACCGATCCCAGGAACACATCGCGGCGGCGCTGGCGCGGGCGACCGCGGCCGACCTCGTGAAGGAGGCGCCGAAGAGCGAGCCGGCAACGGTCGCCCGGCAGGTCTTCTTCCTCTATTGGCACGAAACCTACCACACCGGCCAGACGGAGTTTCTGCGCCAACTCGCCGGGACAAGCGACCAGGTGATCTAGAGGGCGTTATGGACTTGGGACGACGAGGCGAAGCCGCGCTCCGCTTCCTAGCGCACCTTCCCCGCCCGCAGCAGGTGCCAGACGCTCGGCATCTCGCTGACCGGGACGTCGATCAGTGTTGGGTGGTTGTTGGCAAAGCCTTCGCGTATCGCGCCGCGCAGCTCGTCGGGGGTGTTGGCGCGCAGGCCAGCCGCACCGAAAGATTTGGCCAGCTTGACGAAGTCGGGGTTGGTGAGATCCGAGGCAATTGTCCGTCCATCGTAGCCTTCTTTTTGCATGCGCTTGACATTGCCGAAGGCGTCGTCGCGGAAGACGATGGCCACGAGGGGGATCTCATGCCGAACCGCTGTTGAAAGCTCCTGCATGTTGTACATGAAGCCGCCATCGCCGGAGATCGAGAGCACCTTTTTGTCGGGGTTGGCGACCTGCGCGCCGAGTGCCGTTGCAAAACCATAGCCGAGCGTGCCCTGGTAGCCGGAAGTGACGAACGTGCGTGGTTCGTAAACCGGGAAGCCAAGACGTGAGAAATAGCCCACCTGGGTCAGCTCCTCGACGAAGACGCCGTCGTCCGGCAGCTCCTCGCGCAGCACTTCAGTGAATGACGCCTGCGGTTGCAGTTCAAAGAGCAGGTCGTTGGCTTTCTCCTTGACGGCGTTCAGCTCGTCCTGTCGCGATTGGCGCGATCTGTTGTGCCGTTCCACGCTCTGGAGCAGTTCGGATAGCCCTTTCTGTGAGTCTGCGATGATGCCGACCTCTGGTTCGACGATTCTGTTCAGCTCGGCGGTATCAATATCCATGCGGATGATCTTCAGGTTGTCGTCGGTGCCCCAGGTGGTGAGCGGCGCGCTGAAGCGCGTGCCGACCGCCAGCGCCACATCGACCTCCGGCCAGAGCAGGTGCCCGCCGAGCATGGTTTGGCCCAAATAATGGCGGTCACTGACCGCGCCGCGTCCGCCAGCGGACATGATCACCGGCGCTTGCAGCGTTTCGGCAAGCTGCAGCAGTTCTTTCTCCGCGCCGAAAATGCCGCCGCCGACGAAGATGGCAGGTTTCTTCGCACCGGCCAGTAGCTTTGCGGCTTTTTCGATCCGATCGGGGTCGATCTCTGGAGATGCATAGGATGTCTCTGGGTCGAGCAGGTCGACCTCGGCTTTGAGCGCCATCATGTCGGGCGCCATTTCAAGTTCCACCGGCCGCACCCTGCCGGTGTGCAGCTGGCGGAAGGCTTCACGGACAATGCTCGGCACTTCGCCTGGGTGGCCGATGCGCGCCGCCCACTTGGTGACCGATTGCACCATCTGCAGCTGGTTCGGGATTTCGTGCAGCATCCCGACGCCCTTTTCAATGAGGTCAGACTGTATTTGACCGGTCAGGCAGAGCACCGGTGCGTTGGCTGAATAGGCGGTTGAGAGAGCGGCTGTGGCATTGAGCAGACCAGGTCCGGGCACCACCAGGCAGGTTCCGACCTTGCCGGTGGAAATGGCATAGCCAAACGCCATGTAGGCGGTGGCTTGCTCGTGCCGGGTGTGGACCACACGGATCGAGTCCTGTTCTTCGTGCAGCGCGTCGAAGGTGGCGTCGAGCTGCACACCGGGCAGACCGAAGATGGTGTCAATGCCATGGCTCTTGAGCGACCTGACGAGCGCCTGGCCTCCGGTCATCGTTGTCACGGGCGTGTCCTCTCTTCTGGCGGAGCGTTGTCTGTTGGGCAAGTGTGTCCGCCGCCATTGTACGGCACTTTCGTTCCCGTAGAGACGTCCCACCGGGACGTCTTCAGTGAAGACACCCTGACAACGTGGGGTTTGGGTCAGTCGCTTTGCCGGGACGTCTCTACAGTAGACCCACCAGGCGTGAGATGAAGAAACATCCGACCGACATGACAGCCACGATGACGATCAACACCAGCGACACCACTACCCAGGACGCCCCCCAGGCGAAGCAACCCTCGTTGGAGGTGGGAGTCGGGCCGGGCATGAGGAAGTCGTGCTCGTCGTCGGGAACAGACGCTGGTGGTGAGGACGCTGTGTCGCCGGTGCAGGTTTCGTCGGGCATGATGGTCCTAGCAAGGTACGTCATCCCCTGAATGCGGCTGGGACGACACTGAACAACAAGGGTAATCTTGCCACGTAACCGTCAACACGAAGAAGCCTTCCCGGACTGTCCGGGAAGGCTTCCGCTGGGATAGGGAAGGGAGGAGGGAGGTGTGGCCTAGTTGGCGTAGCCGGCGATGCTCTGCTCGTCCTTGATGGCCTGTAACGCCTCGATCAGTGCGCTGGCCTCGGATTTGGACAGGTCGTCCATCGCGCGGCCGTAGCGCTTGTTGACGGTCTGGTCGAGGCCGGATTGATCCATACCGGCGTCGCGGGCCAGGGACTCGATGTAGCGCCGCTGGTTGGGCGTCATCGGGTTGCCAGGCTCCGCACTCGCGGCTGGTTGCTCGCTTGGCTGGCTGGTCTGGCGCTGCTGGCGTGGCTCGACCGGCGCGTCGGTGATGATCTCATCGAAGTCCTCACAGAACTGGGTGCCATAGCCTACGAGAGCCAGGGCGCGTCCGATCGACCGCGTCTCTGCCTTCTCAAGCCAGTCGCCCCAGTCTTCCGTGCCACACTGCCCGAAGCCAGTCGCGGTGACACCATTTTCAAGGGTCACAGTGGCCTTGACAACCGCTGGCGAAACACCGGGCTGTGACAACAAGTCAGTCTGAATTGATCCGTCAGGATGCTCCTCGCGGAACCAGACCAGACGCCATTTTACGTCCAGATAGTCGTTGGAAACCTTCTTGAAGCTGCCGTCCGGTTGGCGCTGCCGGCGCTCAATTTGGCGCAGGTGCTCGCTTGGATTGAACCGGGTAGTCTTGCCGCTCATCATCATCCTTCTCTCACTCAAAGCTACACATCACTCTTGCTGAGCGGCACTCAGCAGAACACTTGTTCTATACGTATTCTACCCTGCTACAAGCGTAAATGCAAGCTTTCCGAAGGATTTTGTGACAGATTGACAAGTACATATTGGGTTCGTTGTCGCGTCAATAATTGGAGGAATCAGGCGAGGGCGATACCACTCCACGAGGCGGTGACAGACGCCGTTACTCGGGCAGAGAAGGGCTTACCTGCCGCCGAAATTTTCGGGATCACTCGACTCGCGTAGCGCCTTGGGCCGGCCCAGAACCTCGTTGACGATCAGTGCCCGGCGTAGGGATGCGCGTGAGTGGAGCAGATTGTATATTTCGCCGTGCTGTGGCGCTCGGATGTCGTAGGCTGAACGCTCGACCTGAGGGGCGGTATCACTGCTTGCGATTGGACGTCGCTCGGTTCGTGCCATTGGTTCCTGATCGTGGCCGGGTTGCGGGTCGACAGTCTCAAGGACGCGCGGCTCCGCGGCCTCGATCACCGTGAAGTCCCGCTGGCGCGGCTCGCGTGAACGTGGTTGGTCGTCTTTCCGCTCACGTTGCGGGGGACGTTCGCGTTGTCGCGGCCGCTCGGGTTCCTGTGTTGGAACACCCTTGCCATTCGAATCGGTCGAGATTCGACGAGAGAGCACCCGTTGTGCTTGTTTGCGCAACTCGTCCTGGTCGTGTGACTGCATCGGCTCATCCTAACTGGAGCAATGACGATGGCCCGACCGGAGCGCGAGAAG